>JAQBNJ010000099.1 GCA_028288645.1 Sediminibacterium sp. | reverse complement strand
TATCAACTTGCCTGTTGGTGCAACCAGGTCGGCCTCCAGGTAGTTTTCGTTAAAAAGATAAACAGGCCTGACATCTCCCGCTCTTTTCAGCGCCATGTTCCATTTAAGGTCGCGCATCATTGTTCTCTGCATCGCGGATTGGCCATCCATCTGGCCATAGCTTATTTGTGCCATGCAGATAAAAACAAACAGGCTGCAAAAAAATCTATTGGTATGTTGTTTCATAAAATAGCATTTGGTAAGGAATTCAAAACTGCGCAAATACCTTGCCGCTTTATATTTATTTCAACGAATTATAATAAGCAAACACTTTCATCATATCCTGTTCTTTCTGGCAATTGATATTATTTGCCGCAATAAATTCTGTTAATTCTGTTTTCTTATTTTTTAGCACCTGTAATACATCTTTGTTATCCCTGCGCAGTTTGTTCATTCCTTTGCCGGGCATATAGGAATAGTATATCTCCTTTTGTTCATATACCCTTGTGATATCCGGCTTGCCGAACTTTGTCATATCCCGGTATCCCACCAAAGTATATTTCAGAAGCGAAACATTGCCCGATTCAAGCTGCATATAAAAACTGGAAGCGTCCTGTTTATCAATGGCAGGCAGCCCACTTACAAATGTTGCGTTTTTTGAGGGTTCGGTACAACCAACGAACTCGATCTTTGCAATAGGTGATATAGATTCTAACTCCTTTCCGTCCACATCAACATAGAAAACAGCATTATCCTGCAGGTTCAGTTTTATTTTTACGCCGCTATAATATTTCCCTTCCCTGATCTGCAGGTTGGCCATGCAATATTTTTCGGTATAAAAAGGTGTTCCTTCGATATTGATTCCCGACTTCAACGAAACATTACGACCTGCGTCGTCAGTCATGCCTATACCGGTTGGTTTCGAAGACAAGAATATCGGGTTTTGCGCCATTGACAAAACGGGGGTGCAAACGATAAGAAGAATCATTAGCTGTCGCATAAGGAAGTATTTTAGGTTACTCCTTTAAAGCTACAAAAGAAATCTTATTGAGTTACCATTTTAGCCGCATTCTCCGCCATTTGCAATGACTCGATAAATTCGTCAATATCCCCGTTGATCACGGCGTCCAGGTTATACGATGTCAGGCCGATGCGGTGATCGGTTACCCGGCCCTGCGGCCAGTTATAGGTCCTGATCTTGGCGCTTCTATCACCCGTGCTAACCAATGTTTTACGCTGGCGCGATATTTCCTCCTCCTGTTTACGCACCTGCTCTTCGTACAGTTTGGAACGCAGCATGTTCATGGCTTTTTCGCGGTTTCCGAGCTGGGAGCGCTCTGTCTGGCAAACCACTACCACGCCGGTAGGTATATGGGTAAGGAAAACTTTTGTCTCTACTTTGTTCACGTTCTGGCCGCCGGCGCCTCCGCTGCGGGCCGTTTCCATTTTTACATCGCTTTCTTTCAGTTCAAAATCCACTTCCTCCGCCTCGGGCATTACTGCAACGGTGGCTGCAGATGTATGTACGCGGCCCTGCGTTTCTGTATTCGGAACCCTTTGTACCCGGTGAACACCGCTTTCAAATTTAAGGGTGCCATATACATCCTCACCGGTTACTTCAACCAATACTTCTTTGTATCCACCCACGGTTCCTTCACTTTCGCTTACGATCGCTGTTTTCCAGCCGCGGCGGGAGCAGTAACGTAAATACATGCCTAAAAGATCACCTGCAAATAAACTGGCTTCGTCACCACCGGTACCGGCACGGATCTCGAGGATAGCGTTCTTATCATCCTGGGGATCCTTGGGTATCAGTAAACGGGTCAGTTCTTTTTCGAGGGTCATTTTTCTTTCTTCCAGGGCGGGCAGTTCCATTTTAGCCAGTTCGCGCATCTCCTCATCCGAAGAACTCTGGGCTTCTTTCGCAAATTCATGTTCATTCAGCACCTTTTTATATTCTTCGTATGGCTGCACGATCTTTTCCAGCGAACGGTATTCTTTGCTGTACGCGCCAAATTCCTTCTGGTTATTAATGATCTCGGGATTGGTAAGGGCAATGCCTACCTGTTCGAACCGCGCCTTTATTGCATCAAGCTTATCCAGCATATCTTTTCAAAATTCAGGCTGCAAAAGTACGATTTTGATCACAGGAATGATATGGCTTATTTAATCTAACCACAGAATAGCTCCCCGAGGTGGGGTAAACAAAAAAATTACCATAATTTCAAAAAGTAATACTTTAATAATTTGTATTACTTTCATTAACTTTGTACCAAATTAAAATATATGGAAACCGCTGTACTGACCTCAAAAGGACAATTATTGATCCCGAAAAGGTTACGGAATAAATATGGCATTATTGCCGGAGTGAGGATCATTCTTGAAGAAACCAACCATGGCGTCCTGATCACACCAATGAATGAACAGTATTTTAAATCTTTCGCAGGGATTTTAAAAACAACCGGGAAACTCGGCGAAGAAATAAGACAAATGAAGGAAGAAGAAAAAAGATCGGATGAAAGAAAGGTCAACCGGATCAAAAAGAACTAACCATGGCAAATTTTGTTTTAGATAGCTATGCAATGCTGGCCTATTTCAGGAATGAGCCCGGCGGTGAAAAAGTAGAACAACTCCTGAACGAGACCGCTGAAGGAAAACACAGTCTACATATGACATGCATTAATGCCGGGGAGGTTTATTATATGGCCTACCGGAAAGACGGCCTGGATAAAGCACTGATCGTATGGAAAGCGCTGCACCAATTTCCTATTTCCATTTCTGACATCGATAGTTCTTTTACATTAAAGGCTGCGAATATTAAGGCCACCCATAAACTAAGCTTTGCAGACGCATATGCTGCTGCGTTAACAATAATCAAAAAAGCTACTTTACTTACAGGAGATACTGAATTCGATACGTTGATCGGTGAACCGGGCTTTAAAGTAAAATATATCGTGAATTCAAAATAACTGCCTGACTATCCATTTTACAGATCTTTCGGCACCATCCTAACGCGGAATTCGTATCTTAAATGCCTAAAACTGAGCTGTTCCTATGGAAGTTCCGCATCATTCCCATGGCCATTCATCATCCAAAAACTGGAAAAGCTATGTGGGCGAATTCTTAATGCTTTTTTTTGCTGTCTTTTCCGGTTTCATCGCCGAGAACCTGCGCGAAAATTATGTTGAAAAAGAAAGAGCCCATCAATACATCAGCAGCATGGTAGCCGACCTGAAAAAAGATACTTTACAGTTGCAACTGGTCATCAATGCCAATAAAAAATTGATGAAGGGCATCGACTCACTTTTGTTTTACCTGAGGAGCCAGCCATCCAATGAAGTAAACAAAAAATTATACATATACAGCAGTGCAGTAGGCGCCAGTATTTTATTTGAGGGAGAAAGCGGAACGATGGCGCAACTAAAAAACGCGGGCGGATTACGACTGATAAAAGATACAGCCTCCGTAAATAAAATAGCGTCGTATGACCAGTTCAATGAAGTGATCAAAAAACAAGGCGATGCTTATTACAGGTCAACACTTGAGCTATTGACGCTTGTAGAAGGTGTGATGGATTTTTCTGTGGCGCAGGCAGCGGATTCTGCAAAGAATCCTGTTTTTTTTATCGACAGGGACCCTGTTAAATTAAGACTGCTGTATAACAAATCTTTTATACACAAGCGGATCATTATGAATTATTCTGCCAATCTCGGGCAACAGAAAAAACAAGGCGATACAGCCATTGCAGTACTTCGGAAAAATTATCATCTAAACTAATGAAACAACTCTTCATCACATTACTTCTGCCTTTTTCACTGGCAGCACAACAGGCAGATATCCTTATTAAGAACGGCAAGATCTTAGACGGCACAGGCAATAGCTGGCACTATGGTGATATCGCCATACAGAATGGAAAGATCGCGGCCATGGGGAAATTAGCTAAGTGGACAGCCGCCAAAACCATCGATGCTACCGGCCTGATCGTTGCCCCCGGTTTTATTGATGTACACACGCATATTGAAGGAGAAGAAAAAAGAAATCCGACAGCAGATAATTTTATTTATGATGGCGTTACCACGGTAGTAACAGGTAATTGCGGAGGGTCGAATGTAAATGTTGGAAATTATTTTTCGATGCTGGATAGTTTGAAAACATCCATCAATATCGCCACACTGATCGGCCATAATGATGTGCGCAAAGCAGTAATGGGTTCTGCCAAACGCGATCCGACAGAAGAGGAAATGATAAAAATGGAAGCACTGGTAGAACAGGCCATGAAAGATGGTGCAGTGGGTTTGTCTACAGGTCTGATTTATATACCCGGCACTTATTCAAAAACGGAAGAAGTGGTTCGTCTCGCAAAAGTAGCATCCAGATTCAATGGCGTATATGCGAGCCATATGCGTGATGAAGGTGATAGTGTAACACAGGCCATTGAAGAAGCCATGCATATTGGCCGTGAAGCAAAAATGCCTGTTGAGATTTCGCATTTTAAATTGAGCGGGCAACAGAATTGGGGGCGGAGCAAAGAGACAATTCCCATGATCATCAAAGCAAGACAGGAAGGATTGGATATTACGATCGACCAATACCCGTATACAGCGAGCAGTACGTCATTAAGCACCTTATTGCCGGATTGGGTATTGGCAGATGGACAGGATTCCATCAAAGCAAGATTGGCAAGGCCCGAAGTGAGGAAACAGATAAGTGATTACATGCTGAAGAAATTGAAAAAACGCAAACTTAAAAACTTCAGTTATCCTGTAGTGGCAACTTTTCGTGCAGACAGTACATTCAATGGAAAGAGTATTGAAGAAGTGAATTTGATGAAAGGAAGAAAGCACAATCCCAAAGAAGAAGCCATCACTATTATGGAAATGATGGAACAGGGCGGCGCGGGCATGGTGTTTCATGGTATGGGTGATGAAGATGTGAAAGCCATCATGCGTAATCCATTTAATATGTTCGCGAGCGATGCCGGTATAAGGATCTTTGGTTCGGGCAACCCGCATCCCCGCGGCTATGGTACCAATGCAAGGGTATTGAGTAAGTATGTGCGTGATGAAAAAGTGATCTCGCTGGAAGAAGCGATCAGAAGGATGACCTCTCTTCCTGCACAAAAATTCCAGTTGCAAAACCGCGGGATCCTTCGCGAAGGTTTTGCTGCGGATATTGTGATCTTTGATGAAGAGAAAGTGCAGGATCTTTCTACCTATGATAAACCGCATCAGTACACAACCGGGTTCAAATATGTTTTGGTGAACGGTCAACTCACCGTAGACGAAGGCAAACACAACGGAACAAGGTCGGGCGCTACTTTACGTTTGAAAATGTAACCTATGAGAAAATACATTTTGCTTTTACTGTTTCCATGTGCATCCTATATTCATGCACAGAAAATAGACTATCAAACGATAGATTCTGTTTTACAGTCGCATGCAGTAAATGATCAATTCAGTGCAGTGGTGTTGATCGCTGAAAAAGGAAAAATAAAATATGAAAAAGCTTTTGGCTATCGTGACTTAACGTCAAAAACACTTTTACAAACCACTGATATCTTCGAATTGGCATCCGTAAGCAAACAATTCACCGCTATGGTGATTATGATATTGAAAGAAAAAAAATTATTACAATATGACGACCTTATAGAAAAGTATCTTGATATTCCATACAAAGGAATTACCATCAGGCATTTGTTAACACATACAAGCGGCTTGCCCAATTATATGAATGTAATGAGTCAATATTGGGATAAAACAAAAGTGGCAGGCAATGCCGAAATCCTATCCTATCTCAATCAATATAAACCGCCGAAACTGGCTGAACCGGGAGAAAAATATGAATACAGCAATACCGGATATGTAATGTTAGCGAGTATTGCAGAGAAAATTACAGGAAAAGATTTTGCAAGCTTGTGTATGGAAAATATTTTTCAACCGCTGCAAATGACACATACTGCCATAAGAAACAAGGAAGAAAAAGACAAGGTTGAAAATTTTGCAACCGGGTATATTTATAATACTTCAACAAGCCGGTATGAAAGAGCAGATGCATTTCCTTCCTCGAATTATGTTTACTGGCTCGGCAATAGACGTGGACCCGGAAACATCAGTTCTACCGCTGAAGACCTTTTACTATGGGATAAGGCTCTATATACGTCCCAACTTGTCGCGAAAAGCACTTTAGAGGAGGCCTTTCAACCAATGCATTTGCTCAATGGCAAAATGGCGAATTATGGATTTGGCTGGTTACTTATTCCTAACAGCCGCGTAGGAAAGATCGTATGGCACAATGGAGACAATCCCGGATTTCAAACTGCGATCGTTAGATATATAGATCAGAAAAATACATTGATCATACTTTGCAATAGTGCATCTGACAAGTCACTCGATACGATAAAAGAAATAGAACGTATCATCATCAAACAATAACCAATATGCTGAAAAACCTGTTTTTTTTATTCGTGCCCCTTTGTATTCATGCACAGGATGTTCAAAAGATCCACGCTAATGCCATCGTGGTCGATTCGCACAATGATATCCTTACAGCGTGTTTTGAAAAGAAAGTAAGCATGGATAATGACCTGAAAGGAAAAACGCATTCTGATCTCAACCGGTTTAAAGAGGGTGGTGTGGATGTACAGATCTTTTCTGTTTGGTGCGATGGGAAAAAAGAAAATCCATATACCTATGCTAACCGTCAGATGGATACATTGGATGCAGTAGTTAGCCGCAATCGCGGTAAGATAGCGTTAGTAAGAAACCAACGCGAATTAAAACGTGCGATCAAAGATCAAAAACTCGCTGCGATGTTCGGAGTGGAAGGCGGACATATGATAGAAGACAATCTTGACAACCTTGATAAATTATACGCAAGAGGTACGCGTTATATGACACTTACCTGGAACAACTCCACTTCATGGGCCACATCTGCATTGGATGAAACAACCAAAAAAGACAGTCTCGCTAAAACACACAAGGGCTTAACTGATTTTGGCAAACAGGTAGTAAAGCGAATGAATGAACTGGGTATGATCGTAGATGTTTCGCATGTGGGTGAGCAAACTTTCTGGGATGCGATCAACACTACAACTAAACCCGTGATCGCTTCACATAGCAACGCATGGACCTTATGCCCCATCTTCCGGAATTTGAAAGATGAACAAATTATAGCAGTAGGAAAAAATGGCGGCGTGATAGACCTTAATTTTTATTCGGGTTTTGTTGACAGCACCAATAAGAATAAAGAAACGCAGTTTGCACGCGCACATAAAAAAGAACTGGATTCATTAAAGCAATCAGGCGTGCAGGCAGAATATGCGTTAACGATGATCTCGGAAAAATATGCATCTGAAGTACAGGCGGCAAGGCCACCGTTGAGCATGTTACTTGATCATCTGGATTATATTGTAAAACTGGCAGGAGTGGATCATGTAGGGTTGGGTTCTGATTTTGATGGCATCAATTCCTCGCCGCAGCAACTGGATGATGTAACGAGTTACCCGTTGATCACGAAAGCTTTACTGGAAAGGGGATATAGTAAAAGAGATATTGGAAAGATCATGGGCGGGAATATATTACGCGTACTCAAAGCGAATGCGAAATAGTCAATGTGCAAAAATTCAATAGAAGAAAAACGAAGAAAAAAAGAGACTACGACGTTCGGCAATTCTTTTTTTCTTCGTTCTTCTTTTATCGAAAAAAATAGAGTCAAAAAAGATAATCAGGTTTTATGAAAATAATACTCTTTCTCTGCGCGATATTTCCTATACAATTATTCGCACAACCTTTTACTAAAACTGAAACTGCTGAATGGGAAGCACAGGCAAAACGCGTAACCATCATCCGCGATAACTGGGGCATTCCGCATGTATATGGCAAATCGGATGCTGATGCCGTATTCGGTCTATTGTATGCGCAGTGCGAAGATGATTTCAAACGTGTGGAGATGAACTACATTGAAAAACTGGGAAGGCTCGCAGAAGTGAATGGTGAAAAAGACATTTACAATGATCTCCTCATCCGTATGCTGATCGATTCATCTGACGCAGTAAAAGACTACCAGGAAAGTCCTGCATGGCTAAAACAATTAATGAACGCGTATGCAGATGCCATCAACTATTATCTCTATAAACATCCCAATGTAAAACCTGCTTTGCTTACACGCTTCAAACCATGGTATACATTGTTGTGGACCGATGGAAGCATCGGCGCCATTGATGTTGGAGATGTTACTGTTAATGAATTAAGAAATTTTTATTCGGGTGAAGCGTCGGTTACCGCGGCTGTCAAACTAAAAGAAGTGGATCCATTACCCGGCGGTTCCAATGGTTTTGCGATCGCTCCTTCTAAAACGGCATCGGGCAATTCTATTTTGTATATCAACCCGCATGTAACTTTTTATTTCCGTCCCGAAGTAGCTGTTGAAAGTGAAGAGGGGCTTCATGCATACGGCGCCGTTACCTGGGGACAGTTCTTTATCTACCAGGGGTTTAATGAACACTGCGGGTGGATGCACACATCCAGTTACAGTGACGTGGCTGATTCGTATATCGAGAATGTAACAAAAAAGGACAATGGTTTTGTATACGAGTATGATCACGCAACAAAACCTGTTACACAAAAACAGATTTCTATCAGGTACCTGGCTAATAGCGCACTCTTAACCAAAAATATTACTACCTATTACACACATCACGGCCCTGTAATGGCGAAAAGAAACGGCAAATGGATCAGCGTGCGTTCCAATAACAGGAACATTAAGGGTTTGATCCAATCCTGGCAGCGTACCAAAGCAAAAGGCTTCGACGATTTTAAAAAGAGTATGGAGCTGCTGGCAAATACATCCAATAATACTGTGTATGCAGATGATAAAGGGAACATTTCTTACTGGCACGGAAACTTTATGCCGAAACGTGATGCAAAATTCAACTGGGCAAAATCAGTGGATGGCACAACAAGCGCCACTGAATGGAACGGGCTACATAGTTTGGATGAACTGATACAGGTACACAATCCTTCCAGCGGCTGGATACAGAATTGTAACTCTACGCCTTTTACCGTATCAGGCATCAGCAGTCCGAAAAAAGAAAATTTCCCTGTGTATATGGCTCCTGCCGGAGAAAATTTCAGGGGGATTAATGCTGCAAAAATATTGAGCAGTAATAATCAATATACCATTGACAAAGTGATCGCATCCGGCTATGATACACATCTTGCAGCGTTCGATGTGTTGCTCCCTGCTTTACTAAAAGCATATGAGGAACAAAAAACAAACCCTGCTTATCAATCATTGTCTGCCGCGGTAAAATTATTAGCAGACTGGAATAGAAACTCTTCCGAAACATCTGTGGCCACTACTGTTGCTATTGAATGGGCGCAAAAAATATGGCCAACTATTTTAAGAGGGACGGGAGCAGGAGAGAATGCTGACCAGGTTGATAAAACAAAATATTTTGCCGCAACAGCAACAGCTGATAACTTATTAAAGCCACTATCATCAGCCATAGATGATCTTACCAAAAAATTCGGCACCTGGCAAAAACCTTTTGGCGATATCAACCGTTACCAAAGATTAACAGGTAACCTTACAGAAAAATTTGATGATGCGCAACCGAGTATCGCTTGTGGTTTTGCCGCATCCACCTGGGGTTGTTTGCCTTCATTTGTTGCGAGGAGTTACCAAGGCACTAATTTAAGATACGGGTATAACGGCAATAGTTTTATCTGCGCGATTGAGTTCGGCAAAAAGATCAAAGCGAAATCATTGTTAGCCGGAGGAGAGAGTGGTGATATCAATTCAAAACATTTCGGCGACCAGGCCGAGATGTACACCAAAGGAAAATTCAAAGATATTTTGTTCTATAAAGAGGATGTAGTGAAGAAAGCTGAAAAGACCTATCACCCGGGAGAGTAGTAGACACTCTTTAAATATACTGAGATGAGAAAATTAGTATGCTATGCAATAATGATTATTGCAGCAGGCACAGGCAACGCCTATGCACAAAAAAATGTCGACTTATCATTTATCGTTTCTGTTAAAGATGCTGCATCGCACTTATATCATATTCATTTTGTTGGCAAAGGTCTGAACAAAGAAGAAGTAGAATTTAAATTATCAGAATGGACACCGGGCTATTACCAGTTATTGCATTATGCAGAGAATGTGTCCGGATTTCATGCAACAGGTTCCGCAGGTGATACATTGGTGTGGAACAAGGTATCCGCCAACAGTTGGAAAGTACAAAGCAAGAGTAACAGTACCATCGTTCTTGATTATGATGTAAGAGCACCAAGAGCCTTTGTAGCCGCTAATTATGTAGATGCTGAAAGAGGTTATATTTCACCGGCTGGTGTTTTTGTGTATCCTGCAGATCTGTTGAAACACCCTGTAACCGTTACGGTGATTCCTTATGCGGGCTGGACAATGGTGGCGACGGGGCTTGAAAATGTAAAGGGTGATCTCAATTCATTTATCGCGCCCGATTATGACGTATTATACGATAGCCCTATCCTGATGGGTAAATTAGAGTCGTTTCCTTCGTTCACGGTAAATAATATCCCGCATTATTTTATTGCATACAAACCCGGCGAGTTCGACAAGAACCGTTTTATGAACGATATGCAAAAGATCGTTACTACTGCATCGGGTATTATTTGTGATATTCCGTATGATCATTATAGTTTTTTGGCGATCGGCCCCGGTGGTGGCGGCATTGAGCATTTGAACTCGGCTTCTGTTTCGTTTGAAGGAAGCAGGATGTACAGTTCAAAGGAATCGATGGTGCGGATCTATCATTTCCTCGCGCATGAATACTTTCATCATTACAATGTAAAACGAATCCGGCCGATAGAACTCGGGCCTTTTGATTATGATAAAGGTAGCCGTACAAAAATGCTCTGGCTATCGGAAGGGATCACCGTGTACTATGAATACCTGGTTGTAAAACGTGCGGGTTTTACTGATGCAACTGAGCTGTTGCAAACATTTTCCAACTCTATTAAGGACTACGAGAACAAACCCGGTCGTAATTTTCAAACACCAGCCGACGCAAGTTATACCACTTGGGAAGACGGCCCATTTGGCCGCACCGGCGATGATGTAAATAAAACGATCTCGCCTTACGATAAAGGCCCTGCCCTGGGCATACTGCTTGATTTTAAGATCCGGCATGAAACAAAAAACAAAAAATCATTAGATAACCTGATGCAGTTATTATACAGGAAATATTATAAAGAAAAAGGGCGCGGGTTTACAGAAAAAGAATTTCGTGATGAAGCAGAGAAGTTAGCAGGCAGTTCGCTTGCCGATTTTTTTGATTATATCTATACACTCAAACCTGTTGACTACCCAACCTATTTGCAATATGCAGGTCTCACAATAGACACTACAACCCACAATGTACCGGGCCCATGGTCAGGCATTGCGATCCGGAACAGGAATGACTCAATATTCATCAGTTCAGTAGACTGGCAATCACCGGCCTGGGATGCAGGCATCAGGCAGCGTTCCGTTATTTTGAAAATAAATGGCAATAATGCATCAGAAAAATTGTTTCGTGATATAATGAATGGTGCAAAAGATGGTGATAAGATCAGGATCGGTTATATAGCAGGCGGCGTTTTAAAAGAAGCTGAGATCACGATAGCTACTAAAAAAGAAAGAAGCTACAGCATCAAGCCTTTAGCCAATCCAGGTGCCTTGCAATTGTCTATTCTGAAAGATTGGTTGGGTGAAAAATAAAAATAAACGTGCCAGGATTGCAAATTAATATTGCCAGATGAAATCTTTTTTATGAAAAAATACATTGTCTTTTTGCTTTTCCCTTTCGCTGTTGCTGCCCAGAAAAACTACCCGCAACTGCTTGATCAATATATGGCCGCGCAAAACCAGTTTAAAGGTTTTACGGGAACGGTATTGGTGATGAAACAAAATAAAGTGTTGCTTAGAAAAGCATACGGCATGGCCAACAGGGAATGGAATATTCCCAATACGCCTGAAACAAAATTTGAAATAGGCTCCCTTACCAAACAATTCACCGCAGCGTGTATACTGCAATTGGTTGAACAGGGTAAACTGAGCCTTGATGATAAATTGAGTAAATTCTTTCCATCCTTTTATAAAGGAGACAGCGTTACTATTCACATGCTGCTGAATCATACATCCGGCATTCCAAGTTTTACGGGTTTAGCCGCTTTTGATAAAATTGAAAAACTGACATGGAGCAGGGACTCAATGATCAATTTCTTTAATAATAAGCCGTATGATTTTTCACCAGGTTCGAATTTTAAATATGATAATTCAGGGCCTTTTCTGTTGGGTTTTATTATTGAAAAAATAACAGGCATCTCTTATGAAACCTACCTGAGAAAAAATATCTTCGATAAGATCGGCATGTCTGCTACCGGCCTGAATCATTGGGATACTATTTTACCCCTGCGTGCCAAAGGCTACGATATGGTAAAGGGGAAACCTGTGAATGCATCATTCATTTCATTGGAATGGCCATTTAGTTCAGGTGCCTTATTCTCCACTATTGATGATCTCTACAAATGGGACCGTGCGTTATACAGTAACACGATTCT
This sequence comes from Sediminibacterium sp., assembly GCA_028288645.1. GTDB lineage: Bacteria > Bacteroidota > Bacteroidia > Chitinophagales > Chitinophagaceae > Sediminibacterium. Next base: position 200 of record JAQBNJ010000099.1, on the reverse strand, counting down.
GAGTGAGAACTCAAAACAAAAAATGTTTACGCCGGGCAAAGGAAACTATGGTTATGGGCTCTATATTGATTCGTTTGAACAACATCCACATATCTGGCACACAGGTGGCATTCCTGGCTTTCATTCAAATATGGCAGGGTTTCCAAAAGACGATGTATTTATTATTGTGTTGGGTAATACAGCCATTGTGCAAAATAATA
>JAQBNJ010000541.1 GCA_028288645.1 Sediminibacterium sp. | reverse complement strand
TTATGCAAAATGATCAACTGCTTATCCCCCGGCGATGTTATCGGTTCTATAAACGAACAGGCGTAGCATACAGGATCAAATTATCCCGTTTATTGCCGTTACACGATAAAATGCCACAGATCAGGATCACTTTTATATGGGTTTTGGCCTGTATTCTTGTACCTGCATTTTCATCAGCACAAACTGTGCTCCCCGCCGCCAGCGAATTGAAAAAATTATCTTTCGAAGAACTGATGAATATCGAAGTAACATCAGTCTCCAAGGCACCGGAGAAGTTGACCGAAGTGGCATCGGCCATACAGGTAATCACGAACAACGATATATACCGCTCAACCAGCAACTCATTGCCTGAGGCGCTCAGATTGGCATCTAACCTGCAGGTAGCAAAACCTAATTCACATGATTGGGCCATTTCTTCCAGGGGGTTTAATGCAACACCCCTAAGAAATAATACACTGTCTAATAAATTACTTGTACTGATCGATGGCCGTTCAGTTTACACCCCTCTTTTTGGCGGCGTATTCTGGGATGTACAGAATGTATTGCTGGAAGATGTTGCCAGGATAGAAGTGGTAAGCGGACCCGGCGGAACATTATGGGGCGCCAATGCGGTGAACGGTGTGATCAATGTAATGACAAAAAGCGCGAAAGAAACGCAGGGCATGTATATCACAGCATCAACCGGCACTTTTCTGCAGGATCATCTTGCAGCAAGATTTGGCTCCCGTATTGATTCGAATCTTTACCTGCGTGTATATGGTCAGCATTTCGACCAGGGCACTATGAAATTACTGAATGGTACTGATGCGCGCGACAACTGGGGCCTTACACAAGCCGGTTTCCGCCTGGATTATTATCCATCTGAAAAAAATACACTGAGCATTCATGGCGATGCCTACGGCGGCTCTGAAGAAACGCCTGCTAATTCAATACAGAATGGGCAAAATATCGTAGCACGTTGGGTACATGCTTATTCGGACAATTCAGAGCTGACAGTACAGGCTTATTTTGACAGAACCTGGAGATACCTGCCGGCTTCTGATTTCAGAGAAATTGTGAATACCTATGACCTCGATGTGCAGCATCGTTTCAAGCTAAACAAATCAAATATTGTTTTGTGGGGCCTGGGATATCGTTTTATGAACGATCTCACATCTAACAGCTTTGTTCCCGCGAGCAAAGACCTGAACCTTTTAAATGCGTTTATACAAGACCAGGTAACCCTGGTGCCACACAAACTGGAGTTAACGGTGGGTACAAAATTCCTGCACAATGTTTATTCCGGTTTCGAGATACAACCCAGTGCAAGAATGGCCTGGACACCTACACAGAAACATACCTTGTGGGCAGCCGTATCAAGGGCAGTAAAAACCCCAAGCCGTTTTGAGACGGACCTGAGCAGTACGGCCATTGCAGTACCCCCTTCGTTTAAAGCAGAAACTGTGATCGCATATGAATTGGGATACAGGGCGAGTATTGCCGAGCGGGTATCTGTATCCCTGGCTACTTTTTATAATAAATATGACGATCTACGCACTTTTAATACAAGGTCGGGCACGCCTGCATTCATATTCGGCAATGACCAGAAAGCAGATACCTGGGGATTTGAAATTTCAGGGAATGCAGTGGCCACATCCTGGTGGAGACTGCGCGGTGGATATACATTCCTCGACAAAAAATTTACACTCAAGGCATCAAACGTGTTGCCAACTTCCGACCTGATCGAGGCACTTGACCCAAGACACCAGGTAATGGTGCAATCGATCATGAATCTTACCAAAAATATTCAATGGGATGTTACGGCAAGGTATATTGATCAGATCAAAAGTACATTGGCTGTTGGTGTAGCAGTAGATGCGTATACAACATTTGATATGAGGCTCGCCTGGGAAGCACCTAAGTTTACTTTTTCGTTGCAGGGCCAGAACCTGGCAACTGCGGACCATACAGAATTCATTACACGAAAGGTTCCAAGAAGTGTGCTTGCTAAAATCAGTTTTCATTTTTGAGAAGGAACATACAACATATTGCCCCGTTGTTCAGAAAGCGGTTACTTCAAACCGGTATGCTATTGTTGTGCCTGTTTATCATTCAGTCACTGCATGCGCAATCAACTGCATCGAAAGAGTACAGGGTAAAAGCCGTGTTCCTGTTCAATTTTACGCAGTTTGTAGAGTGGCCATCTGCCGCATTCAGCAACCCCACCGCACCATTTGTCATTGGCATACTCGGCGATGACCCCTTTGGAAGTTCTATTGATGAGACGATACAAAATGAAAAAGTAGGAGGTCACCCATTGATTGTTCAGCGTTATCACGACCTGCGGGACCTTAAGAGCTGTCATATTTTATTTATCAATGGGAGCGATCCGGAAAAGGTTCGTGAAAACCTCCTCGTTGTTAACCGGTATACACTTACCGTAAGCGATGCTGATAATTTTATGAGGGCAGGAGGAATCATTCGTTTAATAACAGAAAATAATAAGATCAGGCTCCAGGTAAATCCTGAGGCGGCAAGAGGCGCGGAACTTTTTATCAGTTCCAAATTGCTTCGTGTTTCTGAAATTTTTGATCCAAAGAGCCAGCCGCGATGAAACACAGGAATGAACCTTTAAGACGTAAACTGATACGGGTTATTTTATTGACCTGTAGTGTTGTGTTGTTCCTGACCTATACCTCTTATTTTATTTACGAATACTTTACTTTTCGTGAAGTAACGCGTACACAGGTATCAACACTCGGAAAGATCGTGGCAGCAAACAGTACGGCAGCCCTGGCCTTCGATAGCCGCCGCGATGCCGTTGAGATACTCGAAGCATTTAAAGCAGAAAAAAATATTCTTGCCGCTTCTTTGTATGATGAGAATGGGAGCGTTTTTGCCAGGTATCCCGCTGGCATCGGTGATGATAAAATACCACGTAAACCGGGACGTGATGGATACAAATTTTCCGATTTTCATCTCGAAGGATTCCAGTCGGTTGTGCAGGGCGATAAATTCCTTGGTACATTGTATATACAGTTTGATATGGCCACTATGTATGCGCGCCTGAGGTTGTATGGAATGATCGCATTCCTGGTGGTTGTATTATCATTCGTGGTGGCTTATTTTCTTTCCAACAGCCTGCAGAAGGCCATCTCACAACCAATATTACAACTTACGGAGACCGCCAAGATGGTTTCTGATCATCATGACTATTCTGTACGTGCAGAGAAAACAGGAGAAGATGAGATAGGTGTATTAACCGATGCATTCAATCACATGCTTACGCAGATAGAAGTACAGAACTCGGAGATCCGTTCCTTCAACCAGCAACTGGAACAGAAAGTAAAAGCGCGGACCGTAGAACTGGAAAATGCAAAAGGTAAACTGGAAGTAGTAAATGAAAAACTGGTTCGGTCCAACAACGACCTGGAGCAATTTGCTTATGTAGCGTCGCACGACCTGCAGGAACCGCTCCGCAAGATCCAGATCTTTACAGAGATGGCTGAAAAAGCCGCGAATAATGATGCATCGGCCTCTTATTTCGAAAAGATACATTCTTCGGCAAGGCGCATGACGGATCTGATTAAATCAGTTTTGAATTACAGCCGGCTTTCCAAAACCGGCGAACAATTTGAAGAAGTTGACCTCAACCAGATCGTAGAAAACACCAAAACGGATTTTGAATTATTGATCACAGAGAAAAAAGCAGTAATTAAGAATGATATACTCCCGGTAATAGAAGGGATACCGCTGCAACTGAACCAGCTGTTCCTGAATTTGTTCAGCAACTCATTAAAGTTCTCTTCTGCCGAGCCGGTGATAACGATCTCATCGAGGGTAGTGCGGGAAAAAGAAATACGCGATCATGAATTCCTTCATCCAAGAGAACGTTATATAGAGATTCTTTTCAAAGACAATGGAATTGGTTTTGAACAACAATACGCCGACCAGATCTTTACGATCTTCCAGCGCCTGCACGATAAAAAAAGTTATGAAGGAACCGGTATCGGTTTGGCATTATGCAAAAAGATCGTAGAGAACCATCATGGATTTATTACAGCAAAAAGTGAGCTGGGAAAAGGGGCGGCGTTTTATATCTACCTCCCGGCATAGAAGGTGTTAGCTATTAGGTATTAGCTGTTAGCTTAGCATGGCAACTATAAATACATGTGGCAATACTGTGATC
>JAQBNJ010000498.1 GCA_028288645.1 Sediminibacterium sp. | reverse complement strand
TCTGCCGCAAATAGTTGCGTGCTGAATACAATAGCTGCTGCAAAAAGAAAGGACAGAAACATGGGTTTAAAAACTTTCCGGTTCATCATACTGGTTTATTGTTTTGGCTAAATAATATTTTGAGGTGTTACAGAAAATAATACCGATAATGAACCACATAGGCACATAGATACATAGGATATCACATAGTTTTTATTATTCTTCGGGTAATAACGAAAACAAATTAACCCGGGATGTTCCTCATTTAAATACTTTTTAATTATTCCCATTTATCTATGTGTTTAAGCTATGTGCCTATGTGTCTATGTGGTTCCAAATTATATCTCAAACGCTACTAATCAAACAAATTCTGCACCGGCACTCCAAAATATTAATTAGCATTGTTTTGTGATATTTATTCGGGAGTTCCTGATCTGCATATAGATGCCCTGTTGTTGCAACTCCCTCTTTATTTTTTCTACCTGTGCAGCTATCGGGCGCTTTTTACCGTCTTTTATCTCAACAAGGGCGATCATGGAATCCGGCGCCTGCGTTAATTTGATAAGGTCGATCGATTGCGGGGCTAAAGTTTGCTCCAGGGTGGCAGAAATGGTGAGTTTAAGGGAAGCGGGTATGTTTTGCGAATAACCGGTTGCTGCATATACAGAAAAAAGGATTACCAATACAATAAAAGGGTGGTTAATTCTTCTCATACAGCAATCATTTGAATCCGTGGCATCGGAAAGCATAAGCAAGGATTAAATTTACTGCTAACTCACTGGCAATGATTGCTTAATCTACGAAAACCTTTTCGTAGAAATAGTTTCAGAAAATCGACGCAATCGATTGATACTTCAAAAACTATTTTAATTTAACATCTTATTAATAGTCTGCTTAAACACCGGGACCGATTGCCCGGAGCTCACTGTTATTCATCAAAACCAACTTGCCATTATGAACAAACATCCGCATGTTTACAAAACAGCCGCGGGATCCGGCGTACGACACTTCGTATGCTTTGCGATCCTACTTTGTTCCTTTGCAGTAACGGCGCAAGCCGGATGGAAGGAACCCAAATTCTCCTCACCCTTTTTCGCGCCACCGGCTACTATAACCGGTAAGGTGACAGATGCTAAAAATGCACCCATGGAAGGTGTAAGCGTTACAATTAAGGGAACCAGGCGTGGTGCAACAACCAACGCCGCAGGTATTTTTAGCATCCCTAATGTTCCTGAGAACGCAACGCTTGTATTTAGTTATACAGGTTTTGCCGATAGGGAAGTTGCTGTAAAAGGAACCACTCCTATTACTGTTTCTCTGACAGAACAGGTAACAGGACTGAATGATGTAGTTGTGGTTGGTTATGGTACCACCACTAAAAAAGATCTTACCGGTGCAGTATCGCAGGTAAAAGCTACACAGTTAGAAAACGAAAATCCAAGATCGGTAGCTGAAATCCTGCGTGGTAATGTACCAGGTGTGGATGTCGGCGCTGACTTCAGTACCAAAGGTTCGAATGCGAGCTTACTGATCAGGGGTAGAGGCGCCCTCACAGCGTCTACAAGCCCGTTGATCGTATTGGATGGGGTTATTTATCCGGGTGGATTGGAAGATATCAACCCCAACGATATCGCTACCATAGATGTATTGAAAGATGCGAGCGCCACTGCCGTATTCGGTTCAAGGTCTTCCAATGGCGTTATCCTGATCAGCACTAAAAAAGGTAAAATAGGAAAACCTGTTATTACTTTCAATGATAATATCGGTTTGAATAAAGTTGAGCAAAAACCGCACCTGTTAAACGGGCAGGAATTTGTTCAATGGCGCTCTGATGTTATCTGGGCCTTTAATGGTTTCGATTCAACATCAAAGCCAGGTGTTAAATATAAATTCGTTGATCCTTCCAAACTGCCTTCTTCTATTACGGTTGCGCAGTGGCAGGCGCTGGATAATTCAACGGGTGACCCTGTAGTAACCTGGTTGACACGTTTGCGTATGAAACCGATCGAGATCACTAATTACCTTGCAAACAAATCGCTGGATTGGGAGAAACTGATCTACAACCAGAATGCTTTGCAACACGATCATACGATCAGCATTTCACAAAGGAAAGAAGACATGAATTATTATTTCTCATTGGGCTATCTTGAGAATAATGTCGTGACCGTGGGCGATATTTATAAAACCCTGCTTGCACGTTTGAACTTAGAAGCCAATATTGCCAAATACCTCGCTATAGGCGTTAACATCCAGTTCGCAGAAAGGGATGAAAGCACAATTCCTGTTAACCTTGCTTTTGTACAACAGACCACCCCATGGGGCCAGATGTTAGATGATGCCGGAACAGGATTGCGTTTAAGTCCGAATGATGATCCGGGTAATAACTCCAATCCTTTCATGGACCAGACCTATTCAGACAAATTATACAAGTACGATAACCTTTTTGTTACCCTTACCGCAAAAGGCAAATTACCTTTTGGTTTCTCATACGAAGTAAAATTTGCCCCACGTATTGATTACCTGAGAGAATACCTTCACCAACAGGCATTGAATCCGTTGATCTCGGGCAGAAAAGGTATTGTTGACAGGAGAAACCAAACCACTTACTCATGGCTGCTGGATAATATCATCCACTGGAACGGTAAATATGGTAAACATAACATAGAAGTCACTTTACTTGCGAATTCGGAAAAATTCCAGGCATGGAACACTACTGTTCACGCAGAGAATTTTGCGCCGAATGATTACCTGGGCTGGGGTTCTGTACAATCAGCAACCTTGCCGATAACAGCAACCACGGATGACAACTATGATACAAGAGATGCCCTGATGGCGCGCCTGAATTACAATTATAACCAACGCTATTTTCTTACTTTAACAGAGAGAAGAGATGGTTTTTCCGGTTTCGGCGCAGATAATAAAAGAGCCAGTTTTACATCAGCTTCTGCCGCATGGGCACTGAGTGACGAAAAGTTTATGAAAGGAACTTCCCGCTGGCTTGATTATGCAAAGATCAGGTTGTCATATGGAGAGAATGGTAACAGCGGTGTAGGACGCTTTTCAGCTTTACCTACCCTCGGTTCGGGTACTTATATTTACGTAACGCCAGGCGGTGTTGCCAATAATGTGGTAAGCGTTTTCTCAGCCAATCTTGCTAATACAGGTTTGAAATGGGAAAGAAAGGTCGCCGGTAACTTAGGACTTGATTTCTCTCTCTTTAAGGGGATAGTATCAGGTGCGATTGAGGTATATAATGCACATACCAAGGACTTACTGGTTAACCGTTCATTACCTACTATCACCGGTTTTGTCAGTATCCTGACAAACCTTGGTGAAGTGGAAAATAAAGGTTATGAAGTAAGTGTAACCACGCAGAATATCAAACGCACCAACCTGGAATGGAGAACATCCTTATCGTTCTGGGTAAACAGGAACAAGATCATACACCTGTATGGCGCTACTCCTGATTACGATGCAACCGGCAAACAGATCGGTTCTTCTGAAAAGAATGACCTTACCAATAACTGGTACATCGGGCAGGATATCTCGGTTCAGTATAATTACAAAGTGATCGGCGTTTGGCAGTTGGAAGATGCAGCGCTTGCCAAAACATTTGGTTACAAACCAGGTGATTTCAGGTTGCAGGATACCAATGGAGACGGCCAGTACACTATTGCTGACAAGCAATTCATCGGTACCACTACGCCTAAGTTCTCATGGAACCTGAGAAATGAATTCAGGATATACAAGGACTTCGATTTCTCATTTACCTTGTATTCAAGAATTGGCCAGATAGCCAACATTGATGAAGCCAAGAACGTAGATAAATTCTATGATCGTGCGAACTTCTATCAAAAACCTTACTGGACCCCAACCAACCCGATCAACGATTATGCTGCGATCAACTCAAATGCAGGAGGACCAGTTAGCTGGAGCGTTCTCAGGAGTTCTTCTTTTGTCAGGTTAAGCAATGTCAGTCTCGCTTATACCGTTCCAGCCGATATCGTACATAAAGGGCATATTGAAGGTTTAAAAGTGTACATGAATGTGGTAAATGCACATGTGTTCACTAACTGGGTTTACT
>JAQBNJ010000496.1 GCA_028288645.1 Sediminibacterium sp. | reverse complement strand
TTGCCGGCAGCGCCTTTTCGAACGGATAACTGGCCCGGCATTACGGGGCCTAAATTATAAATGGACACCATACCGCTTTTAACGAACTGGTATACAACAAAAAATAAAACAGTGTGAAAAATCACCTTATTATCATCATATTATTGGCCGGCCCGCTGTTAGCCTCATCACAACTGCCTCGCAGGATACAGGTGGCTTGCATTGGCGCCAGCATCACGTATGGTTCACGCCTGAAAGACCCCGGCAACGAATCATACCCTGCACAATTGGGGGCAAAGTTGGGTGAAGGATATGAAGTGCATAATTATGGAGTAAGCGGCTGCACTTTGTTGCGGAAAGGAGACAAACCGTATTGGAACACTCCGCAATACCAGGCTGCATTGGCTTTACATCCGGATATTGTAACCATCGACCTTGGTGGAAACGATAGTAAACTCATCAACCGCATACACCTTGATGAGTATAAAAAAGATTGTATTGATATGCTACGATCTTTTGCGGTTTTGCCTTCTCATCCGCGTATCATTTTACTATTGCCCGTTGTTTCATTTGTTACCGATACAACCGGTATATGGGATCCGGTTATCGTAAATAAAATAATACCGTTGCTAAAAGAAGTTGCGTACGAAGAAAAGCGGGAAGTATTCAATGTACATTCATTACTGGTTGATAAGCCTGCATTAATGCCCGATAAAATTCATCCTGAACTGGAAGGCACAACCATTATCGCTAAAAGCCTGTACGAGATCATTGCAGCGGATAGAGATACGATGTATAATATTTTCAATAAGATTTCTTACACAAAAACATACAACTCTTTTCATGGATACGCGTGTGCGGATTTTGTTTTTAACGGAAGGAACTGTAAAGTTGTGCAACCAAAGTTAACTGCCAAAGATCATCCCTGGGTATGGCGTGCAAGATTTTGGGGACATGAGCCGCAAACAGATATCGCATTGCTTGAAAGAGGATTTCATATTGTGTATTGCGATGTGGCAGAGTTATTGGGTAATAAAGAATGTATCGACATCTGGAATAATTTTTACGCTATGGTACGCGAAGCTGGCTTATCAAAGAAAGCGGTACTTGAAGGTATGAGCCGTGGCGCCGTATATGTTTTTAACTGGGCGGCAGGTAATAGGAACAAAGTAGCGTGCGTGTATGTTGATAACCCACTTTTAAATATCAAGGTGTGGACAGAAGAAATGCTGAAACTTCCGGCAGGCAAAAATGAAATGTTCGAAGCGTTTAAAAAAGATTTCAATCTAACCACTCCCGATCAGGTGCAGCGGTATAACGGTGGGCCGATGCAATCCATAAAAAAGATCGTAAAAGGCCATTACCCCATACTGGTCTTGTGTGCTGATGAAGATGAAGCCGTACCGCCTGCTGAAAATACCAACCTGTTTGAGAAAAAAATAAAAGCGTTGAATGGAGATATAACCGTTATACACAAACCGGGATTCAAACACCACCCGCACAGCCTTCCTGATCCGACACCTATTGTTGATTTCATCATAAAAGCGATAAATGAAAAATAAACCTATGGCAAGAAATTTTGGAATTGGGAAATTGAGAAATTTCAAAATCCTCAATATGAGATTACTATACAGTTGCATTCTGTGCTTTTTCTTTTCCTTTTCCTTCGGGCAAAGCAAACACGCATCATCATCAAAATATCCTTCCTATAAAAACCTTATTATGGCCGGTTACCAGGGATGGTTCAGGGCCGAGGGCGATGGCGCCGGCGTAGGGTTCAGTCACTATTTCCGCAATGAAGAACGTTGCGGTATAGACATGTGGCCGGATATAAGCGAGTATAAAAAAACGTATGAAACTCCTTTTAAAAATGCTGATGGCAGCCCTGCAAAATTGTTCAGCTCTTATGATAAAAGTACAGTGGATCTTCATTTTCAATGGATGAAAGAGTATGGTGTGGATGGCGTATTCATGCAGCGTTTTTTCAGCGCTGCCAAAGAAAAGAAAACTAAAAACAGTTCACTCGCGGTTTTGAAAAATGCGTTGGAAGCGGCATCAGTTAATGAAAGGGCCATTGCAATTATGTATGACCTGTCTGGATTAAAATCTTCCGGTGAAGATTGTTCTGCACTTATTGAAGACTGGAAATATTTAGTTGATTCATTAAAAGATACCAACCAGGCTGGTACAAAAACATACCTGCAACAAAATGGCAAACCTGTTGTGGCGATATGGGGCGTTGGGTTTCCCGACAGGCCCTATAATATCCGCAACATAGGAATAGAAAGACTGATCGATTTTTTAAAGAACGATCCTGTATATGGCGGATGCGCTGTAATGTTAGGCGTGCCAACTTACTGGCGCGAACTGAATGCTGATTGCACCAATGATCCTTACCTGCATGAACTGATCAAAAAAGCAGATATTGTACTACCATGGACGGTACAGCGTTTTACGCCGTTGCTGCACAATGAAATGGACCGTTACCGCGACATGCTCATAGCCGATATGAAATGGTGCAAAGAGAACGGGATAGATTATGTTCCTGCTGTATGTCCGGGCTTTAGCTGGCATAATTTGAGCCTGTATGAGTTCCCTGATGATATTAAACCGGTGGGTTCTATTCCACGTCAGGGCGGTAGCTTCTATTGGAAGCAATTGTCTACTGCTATTGCGTCAGGCGCACAAATGTTGTATGTAGCCATGTTCGATGAAGTGAATGAAGCCACAGCCATATTTAAAGCAACCAATACGCCACCCGTTAGCCGCTATACCCAATTCATCAACATGGATGACAAACCATCCGATCATTACCTGTGGCTTACCGGGGAAGCATCAAAGATGTTGAAAAAACAAAAACCATTAACGATGAAAATGCCGGAACGATAATGCGCAACAAAAACGAATTGAAAATAATGATGAAAACAGATCATACAGGTTGTAAATATTTTGCATGGCTGGTACTGTTGATTTTACCTGCCTGCTTTATGCAAACTGCTGGTGCGCAGACAGATCCCTTTGTTCGTTACTTCAACAACATACCATCGATTATACAAACACTCAGTAAAACAGATTCGGGTAGTGGATCGAATGTCATTACTGTTTCAAAATTTATTTTCTCATCACGTGATAAGACCAATAGTGTCTATGCGATCATGGCGAGGCCGCAGCAGGCGGGGCATTACCCGGCCATTCTTTTCTTACACGGCGGTGGCAGCCGCGCAGAAGACCTTTACGGCCGGGTAATGGAATATGCAAAACGCGGTTATGTAACAATGGCCATTGATCAGCCGGGCATTTGTAATTCAGGCAAAGCTGTTAATTCAGAAGGCCCCTGGAAAACACGACCACAGGGAGAAGCGCCCCGTTTCGATATGAGCGGCGGGCCACAAACCAGTACACTTGCCGATGCCGAAATAGCAGGGCTCGAAGCATTTAATTTGCTTGCGTCACAACCTGGGGTGGATGTAAACAATATTGGAATCACAGGTTTTTCCTGGGGCGGTTATTCTACCACAATGTTGGCGGGCTTACTCGGCAAAAAAGTAAAAGCAGCCTATGCTGTTTTTGGTTGCGGTTTTTATGACCAGGGTTCCTTCTGGAAAGATATGATCGCTAAAATGCCGGAGACAGACAGGGCGGTGTGGTTACAGTATCTTGATGCGGGCAGAAGAGCAACAAATATCAAAGCGGCTTATTTTTTAGATGCGGCTTCAAACGATACATATTTCTGGCCCGAAGCAGTAAGCGCTACATTGAATAGGATCGGCAAAAATAAAAATCATGTATGGGGGCCTAACCTTAACCACAAACAATCTATATACGGAGCTGCTATGCAAAAGCAATTCTTTGATCATTATTTAAAGAATGAAGGCATGCCATTCGGAAAGATCATGATCACAAAGATAAAAAAGGAAGTTGATGGCAGCAGTAAGGTCTCCATCAAAACAGATCTTCCAAATGGAGTTGCAAAAGACAGCATCATCTTATATTTCAGCGAGCAGGACAGAAACTGGCAGGCAAGGGAATGGAAAACTATAAATGCAGTATTTAAAAAAGAAAATGAATACAGCGCCGTGCTGCCGGCAGATGAAATAAAAAAGGGAATTAATTTTTATGTCTACATGAGAGATGACCGCGGTATAACTACCGCGAGTAACATGTATGATTCAGGCAGTAAAAAATAATGTTTACATGACTATGAAAATTCACGTAAAGACGTTACCATTTTTTGCAGGTAAAAAAGCAATCACTTTCTATTTGTGTTTGTCATTTATTCTTTCTGCATTGGCGCAGAAAGAACAGCTTAGATTATGGTATGACAAACCTGCCGGTGCAGTATGGGAAGCAGCGCTCCCCATTGGTAACGGAAGGCTCGCTGCGATGGTATATGGCAATCCCGAAAAAGAAATACTTAAACTCAATGAAGCTACTATATGGAGTGGCGGGCCAAGCCGCAACGATGGGCCAGAGGCATTGGCAGCTTTGCCCGAAGTGAGAAGGTTGATCTTTGAGGGGAAATATGCAGAAGCTTCTAAACTTGCCGCAGAGAAAATTAAATCCAATAAAAATAACGGGATGAAATACCAGCCTGCAGGTGATCTGAACCTGGTATTTCCAGGCCACGACAGCTATGAAAATTATTACCGTGAGCTGGATCTTAAAACAGCGGTTACAAAAACTTCCT
>JAQBNJ010000437.1 GCA_028288645.1 Sediminibacterium sp. | reverse complement strand
TGATGCCCTTGGTTTCAACCGGTGGTGCTATTATCCCTTCATCTTTTGTGCCTTCGATATTAGCAGTGCCTATTTTAGCGTCGTCAAGTTTTTCAACGTCTTTTACAACATCATCTTCTTTTACCTGCTCATCGGGAACAATTTGCGGCGGGGTTACTTTTGCCATTTCGGGTTTGGGTTCTTCTTTGGGAAGCGGTTTTACAGGCTCTGGTTTGGGTTCTTCCTTCTTGAAATTTTCGAGCTCAACAGTTGTCAGGATCTCGTTATGCAATGTCTTCTTTTTCCCGTTAGCAACTATAGAGCCAACGATAAATAACAGGCAAAGCAAAAATGTTCCAGCCACTGAGCGCGTAATGCGTTTGTCGTATGTTTTACGGAGATCATACGCACCGTAACTTTTATTGCGACCCTCGAAAAGTATATCGAGTAGGTCTGCAGAGAGAATGCTTGACTTTTCCATAATAGTAGGTTTTGTATTATGATTCGAAATCAAACAGGAATCCATATTAAGTTTGTGCGAGAATATTATGGGGAGATTCCATAATGTAGTGCGATGTTTTTTTGGAGCTGTGAGCCTGTAGGGTGCAAAGCGAATTTAGTTTCTGCACATGATGTAGGTCAAACCCTGCAGTTGTTTAAGATTGTTGAGCAACGAGAATTTTTTTGAAGCGGTTCTAAACGTCAACGAATAAAAAGTAGTGGTAATTTTTTAAGCAGCAACGAATTGCCAGGCTACTGGTAAGCACTGTTTTTTTTCTGTGCACTGCAAAGCTCGCGGCTCACAGCTCATAGCTCGCAGCTGCTCAAAAAAAATCCCCGCTAAAAAATAGCAGGGATCTCTTATAAAAAGAAAATAAAAATTAATCTTCTGATACAACGAAAGTGATGCTCTGTTTGTGACGATAGATCACATTTCTTCCGTTCTGTACTGCTGGTTTCCATTTAGGTCCTTTCTGGATTACTTTAATGGCTTCTGCTTTTGTTCCATAACCAGGATCATTCTCAGAAGTAACATCACTGATACTTCCGTCTTTCGCAACGATGAAGGAAACGACCACGGTGTATTTTCCGGGAGGCGCTCCATTATCATTCGGCACGTCCCTGTTCAGGTTACGCTCGAGGTATTTGGTCCATGCAGGTAAACCACCCGGGTATTCAGCAGGGATCTGTACTACGGTAAATACTTTATCGTAGTCTTCTTCTACTTTCGGGGCTTCTACCACACCGGTACTTTTTTCCGGCGGAGGAGCTACCACACCTTCGTCTTTCGCACCTTCCTGGTTGATGGTACCGATCTTGGTATCTTCCAGTTTTTCCACTTCCTTGATCTCTTCATCAGGTTTCACTTCTTCATCCTTCACAATTTTTGGAGGGGTGAATTTGGTGATCTCCACTTTCGGTGGTTCCTGTTTTGGAGGTGGTGGCGGTGGTGGTGGCTCAGGCTTTTTTTCTTCCGGAAGCTGTTGAAGGCTCATATCTGCCACAACAATATCATTCTTGTTTTTCTCCTTGCGATTCGCAATGAACGAACTTATCAGGAAAAAGAGACAGATAAGTGTCATCCCGATCAGGGAATTCCTGATACGCCTGTTGTACGTCTTACGAAGTTGATACGCACCATATTCTTTATTCCTTCCGTCAAAAAGGATATCCAGGATATCTGCGGATTGAATTTTGTTTATGTCCATGGTAAAACTCTTTTGTGATTAGATTCTTGTAATGAAATTTTCGTACTAATTATTCGCTGCCGATGCTTCTGACATCTGTATCAATTTTGTTTCAATATCAAGGATATCAACAAGCGCATATCGTGTACTGACAGTGATCGTCATTTCATCCAGAATATCAACCAGGTTCTTGTAGGTACATTCATCGGAAGGTTTGATGATCACTACGTAATCCTTCAATTCCTTCACGCTGTTCTTTTTCTTCATCAGCACATCACGGATATCATGGAAGTTCGAGGACTTAAAGTTGGCTGCATTAGTTTCCAGTTCCCCTTCATAGTAAAAAACGTTGTTGTCTTTTCCTAAAAGAACGGTAATAACACCCGACTGTTTAGCCTTGTTCTGGTCTTCCGGTTTATCGGCATCCTTGGGCAGGTTCAGCCTCATAGCTGTTGCCTGGCTCATGGTTGTGGTGAAGATGAAAAACGTGATCAGCAGGAAGCCAAGGTCCACCATTGGGGTCAAGTCAACGCGTGTCGATAACTTCTTCGACTTTTTGACCCCGGGCCCTTTCTTATGGCCTCCGCCGGAGGTATCCATTTCTGCCATGTCGGTAGAATTTAGTTTTAATTAGTAATTAATTTACTCTTCTCTCTTCTCTCCCGTCTGTTGTTTCTTCCAGAGATCAGTGCCTACCGGTACTCCTTCAGGGCTGGTTACCATCTGGAATTTCAGGATATCATTCTTTTTAAAGGCAGTGATCACAGCTTTAAAAGCAGGGTATTTCGCTATATTATCCCCTTTTACAAGGAAATTAGGTTTTTTACCCTGGTATGCATTTACTACCGCACTCATCCAGGTGGTCAATTCATTATTAGTCGAATCTTTCACCGGTATGCCTGGTAATAAATTACCCTTACGCTGGTCTTCCGGAAGCGCGAGATACGATGCCATGCCAGCGAATGGTGCGCCAAAGAACTGTGCGGCCTTGAATGCTTTTACATTCAGGTTAAGCCCCTTGGTTGAATTCAATGTATTGGCAACTACTTCTTTGATTGACTCGTCATCCATCGAAAGGAACACTTTACCGTCTTTGTCAATGATTACCTCTACAATATCCTTGGTTGGGGCCACTTTGGCGGCTACCGACTTTGGTATGGTAACAGCGATCGCCTCTGCAGGCTTGAACTTCGTTGTTAAGATAAAGAATGACAACAACAGAAAGGCCACATCGCACATCGCCGTCATATCGATGCTGGTACTCTTTCGAGGTAATTTGGCTCTACCCATTGTTAATTATTTAAATGTTTCACATTATATGATTCAAATGCCCGTCGTTTCCACAAAAAACCGCAAAGTTTATTTGTAGTTAGCCGCAAAGCTTTGTGTTAAAGTGAAACCTGATTCATCAATACCGTAGGTAATTCCATCAATACGGGTAGTAAATACGTTGTACATGATGATCGCGATAGCTGATGTACCGATACCCAAAGCCGTATTGAACAGGGCCTCAGAGATACCTTTCGACAGTTCGCGGGCAGCGTCACCACCACCTTCTTCTCCCAATGCAGAGAACGATTTGATCATACCCATTACCGTACCCAACAGACCCAACAGGGTTGCTACTGATGCGATAGTTGATAAGAATACCAGGTTCTTTTCCAGCATAGGAAGTTCCAAAGCCGTTGCTTCTTCTACTTCTTTCTGGATATTCAATACTTTCTGCTCGGTGTTGAGTTCAGTATTGGTGATCATTTCTTTGTACTTTTTCAGACCGGCTTTCATTACGTTACCAACAGAACCCTGTTGTTTATCGCAGGCAGCTAGTGCTTTGTCTACTTCTTTGTTAGCAAGGTGGAACTGAACCGTGCGAACAAATTCAGCAATACTTCCTTTACCACTTGCTTTTGTAACGGTCATGAACCTTTCAATACAGAAAGTCAGTACCGTTAAAAAACAACCGATCAGGATAGGTACAATGATACCACCTTCATACATCTTGGTGAGTGTACCTTTTGGTCCTTTGTGCTGTGGCCAAAAACCACCATTAGGATCAGGGGTTGTGAAGTTACCCGGGGCACCCAACACAAAACGCCAGATCACGTATCCGAAAATGATACATAAAAGTGGCGCCATCCATGAAATTGAGTTACCGCTCTTCTTAGGTTGCGCAGAGGACGGGCTTTTTACCGCAGCACCTGCAG
The DNA here is from genome assembly GCA_028288645.1 of Sediminibacterium sp. Lineage (GTDB taxonomy): Bacteria > Bacteroidota > Bacteroidia > Chitinophagales > Chitinophagaceae > Sediminibacterium. Next base: position 6,849 of record JAQBNJ010000437.1, on the reverse strand, counting down.
TTGGTTTTGTTTCAGCCATGATTCAATTGATTTTTGGTTTTTTAAAAATTACAGTTGATTTAAAAAGTTTGTCTCCGCAATTCTACTGAAAATTGTTTTGAAAAAACAAAACAATGTTTCAAAAAGTAAAAAAAGGGAATACAAAATAACTCTTTTATTGAAAGCTGCCAATTTAGATTTATGAACTTTTCCCTCTCCCCTGCTCCTTCCCGGCGGGGCGAAAGATACTGCTTAAACCATACGCCCTCCAAGACTTTTCACCGACTCAAAACAGCTTTTCACCATTCGTACCAGAGTTCGACAAAATATGCCCGTTCTTCCTTCTGACTCTTACCTTTAAAAATTATTCTTAACTCCAATTTATTACTGATGATGAAAAAACAATTATTAGCTATTGCGTTGCTGGCCGGAACCATGGCCGTTGCGCAAAGAGACTCTTCGCAGACCGCCGGCCCCCAAAGAGGCGGTGGCGGCCCGCAACAGGGCGCCGCAAGAACAACACCCAGGCCTTACAAAGAGGTGATCACAGACAAAGCTGTGAGCTCAAAAGGCATGTTCACCGTACACAGGGTTGATGACAGGTATTATTTTGAGATCCCCAATGCCATGCTGAACCGGGAGATCCTTTCTGTAACGCGTTACGTGAAAGTGCCAACCGTTAGCGGCAACCGCGGGGTTTACGGGGGTGAGATCGCCAACCAGCAAACCCTGGCTTTTGAGAAAGGGCCCAGCAACAATGTATTCCTCAGGGTGATCACGCTGATCAATACGGCGGATCAGAAAGATGAGATCTACAAATCGATCTCTACTTCTAACCTGAATGCTATTACAGCCGCATTTCCTGTTGCCGCTTACTCTCCTGATAACGCGGGTGTAGTGATCGAGGTGACGGATTTTTTCAAGAATGATAACCAGGTGGTAAGTGTCAGCGCCAATGTAAAAAGAAGCCTGAGCCTCGGGGCGCTGGCAATAGACAGGTCATATATTCAGAAGATCGCCGGCTTCCCTGTTAACATTGAAGTAAGAACCGTAAAAACCTATTCAGCTACCGGTGGTGGCGGTCAGGGTGGTGGTGCGCCACAGGGCCCGGGCGGAGGAAATACCGTTCCAGCAGCCAATGCCGCGGGCGCAATTACTATTGAATTGAATACTTCATTGTTATTGCTTCCGGAAACACCTATGAAAGGAAGACTCGCTGATAAGCGTGTAGGTTTCTTCACAGAAGATTATACCATGTTCGGGGATGCACAACAAAAAGTGGAAAGCAAAGAATTTGCCGTACGCTGGAGACTGGAACCAAAAGATGAGGATGTAGAAAAATGGAAACGCGGTGAAATGGTGGAGCCCAAAAAACCGATCATTTATTATATCGATCCTGCCACACCAAAACAATGGAGGCAGTATTTGATCTTAGGTGTGAATGACTGGCAGAAAGCTTTTGAAAAAGCCGGTTTCAGAAACGCGATCGTGGCTAAGGAATGGCCAGCGAATGATACCACCATGAGCATGGAAGACGCACGCTATTCTGTGATCCGTTATTTTGCTTCCAGCACGGAGAATGCATATGGACCAAACGTTCATGATCCACGCAGTGGTGAAATATTAGAGAGTCATATCGGCTGGTATCATAATGTAATGAAACTGGTACACGACTGGTATATGATACAGGCAGCAGCCGTGGATCCGCGTGCAAGGAAAATGAAATTTGATGATGAACTGATGGGCGACCTGATCCGTTTTGTTTCTTCGCATGAAGTGGGACATACATTGGGTCTTTACCACAACATGGGAAGCAGTAGCCAGACACCGGTCGAAAAACTCCGCGATAAAGCATGGGTAGAAGCCAATGGCCATACCGCTTCTATCATGGACTATGCACGTTTCAACTACGTGGCACAGCCGGAAGATAATATCGGTAAAGCGGGATTATATCCACGCATCGGCGACTATGACAAATGGGCGATGCGTTGGGGTTACGGATATATTCCGGGCAACACGGAAGAAGAAGAAAAAAAGAACAGCAACAAGCTGATCATCGATGCATTAAAAAGCAATCCCCGCAACTGGTTCGGTACCTACGAACAAGGTAATACCTCAGACCCAAGAAGCCAGAGTGAAGACCTTAGCGACAATGCTGTTGTAGCAAGTGAGTACGGTATCAAAAACCTGAAACGCATTATGGTGAAACTTCCTGAGTGGACAAGGGAAGAAGGCGAACTGAATGAGAATATTGGTGAAATGTATGGCCAGTTACTCGGGCAGTTCCGTCGTTATGCAGGACATGTTTTGCGCAATATCGGTGGCGTATATGAAACATTCAAAGCAGATGAACAAAATGAACCTGTTTACGAGGTGGTACCTAAAACAAGGCAGAAAGAAGCCCTTTCTTATTTGAACAGGCAATTGTTCCAGACACCAAAATGGCTGATCGATAAAAACATCCTGGATAAGACCAATGCACCGGGCACTGTAGATCCCATTGTAAGTGCCCAGGAAGCTACCCTGGCAGCTGTGATGTCGGCAGACAGGATAAACCGTATGCAATTCTCTGTTGAGCGTTTTGGCGCTGAGAAAGCATATAGCGGATTAGACATGTTGAGCGACCTGCAAAGCGACCTGTTCAGTGAGCTGAAAACAAATAAAGCCATTGATAGTTACAGGAGAATGTTACAGAAAAGCTACGTTGATAAGCTGAATGATATCCTCAATCCCAAAGAAGCTGCAGCAACTGCTCAAACACCAGGTGGTGGCGGTGGTGGCAACCGTCCGAATCCTTACAAATCCGGCTTAACCGAAAACAGTGATGTAACAAGCATTGCACGTGCACAATTAGTACAGTTAAAAGCACAGGCAACCACTGCTGCAGCAACTGCTACAGATCGTATGAGCAAAGTACATTTATCGGACCTGGCTGAAAAGATCAAAAAAGCATTGGATCCTAAGTAGTAACAATTCATTGATTTTGAAATATCATGTTAAAACGTCCCGTTAACTGCGGGACGTTTTTTTTGTGCATATGAATGGCGGTATTGATGGCTTACATTTGCACAAAGTTTTTGTATGAGATATGGTATTTGTTTACTGATGCTTTTTTCAACCCTGTTTGTAAATGCGCAGAGAAAAAATGAACGCTGGGGTTATTTGAGAGACAGCATTACGCATGAAGTGATCGTGTTGGCAAGTGTTACCAACCTGAATACCAATCAAACTGTGATGACCAGCGCTACGGGCCGTTTTAAAATTGAATTAACGGAGAACCAGGTACTCTCTTTTGCAGCGATCGGTTATCATTTCGATACCATTCATTATAACAAGAAATTTCTCTTGCAGGATACACTCAGTTTATTCTTATCGCCGCTTGCGCATAGCCTCGGAAATGTTACTGTAACCACAAGAGGCATGAGCCGTTACCAGTTAGATAGTATTGAAAGAAGAAAAGATTTTTTAGGCGATGTAGATTATAAGATCCCCACGATCGCTGCGGCAAATTCCGGTGCAGGTATTGCGTTGAACCTTGACCGTTTTTCGAAACGTGAAAAAGCAAAACGCAAAGCATTTGAATTCTTTGAAACAAATGAGAAAGAAGCTTACATCAATTACCGTTTTCCCTCTTCGTTAGTTACAAAGTATAGCAATTTAAAAGGAGAGGAATTACAACAGTTCATGCAACAATACAGGCCATCTGTTGATTGGCTGAGACATAATACCAGCGAGGTGGATATTATGTATTATATCAATGATAAGTTGAAGTTGTTTTTTAAGAGGTAGCGGATCTTTCTTAATTTTTTGCCACAGGTTACACAGAACAGCACAGAAAAATCTGTGAAAATCTGTGAAAATCTGTGTGATCTGTGGCAAAAAAATGAAGTGTTACACCTGCGGCATGTTTCAACTCTTGATTCGCATTGTTCCCTTATTCGTATCTCAACGCAACGATCGGGTTCAACCGCGCAGCTTTCATAGCGGGATAAATACCCGCGGCAAGTCCCACTATCGAGCAGATAACTATTCCGATGATCACCCATGACCAGGGGACCACGAAACCTGTGCCGAGTACTATTGAGAAAAGATTTCCAACCATCACACCTAATACAATTCCGAAGAATGCACCAAGCAAACTGATGATCAGGCTTTCAAACAAAAACTGCTGACGCACGTTCTTGCTTTTTCCTCCGATCGCTTTGATCAATCCTACTTCTTTGGTACGTTCGTTTACGGCAACGAGCATGATATTCATAAGCCCGATCGCAGCGCCGATCAATGTGATCAATCCAATGGCGCCTGCAGAGCCGGTGATGCTGCTTAAAAAACCGATGAACATTTCAGCGAACTTATCGCTTCGTTCGATCACGAAATTCACTTCCTCTGTCGGTTCCAGTTTTCTTACTGCGCGGAAAACAGAAGTGGCTTCATCAGTAGATACATCGAGTTGTTTTACATTGCTAACCATCACCCCAACGAGGTAAGAAGGATTGGCGTTTTGAAAATGCCTTACATTGGTATAGGATGTGAGCAGCATATCATCCTGCCGCATCATCGCACTGGAGCCTTTGCTTTTTAAAAGTCCCACCACCCGGTAAGGAAGGCTGCCTACCCTGATCACTTTATCGATGCATTTTTCCGGCTTGGCACCGAATAATTTCGTGGCCACATTGCTACCCATCAGGCAAACACTGCGTCCACTTTCTACATCAAGGCTGTTCAGGTTGCGCCCGACATTGATCGAATAGCCATTCACGGCCAGGTAATTTTCATCGCCGCCCCAAAGGGTGATCTGCGGGTTTGTCTTTTTTTCTTCGTAGTGAATTTCCTGCGCGCCGGGGCCTCTCCGGTAGATACTCACCAACGAACCGGGGAAATTAAAATTGGCTTTGAAGAATTCAGCTTCTTCGCGGCGGATAGGTTTTCCGAGGTTTGATTTTTTTTCTTTCAGCCCGCGTTTTGTTTTGGTCACATCGCCATTCCCATTCCCTCCAAAACGGGCCCTTGATTCTTTAAAACGTATGTTGAAGGCATTGGCGCCCATTGATGAAAAACTCTCCTTCAAACTCTGGTTCATCGCTTCAATGGCTGTAATAATGCCAATCAATGCCATGATCCCAAACGCGATAATGGCCACGGTAATACCCGTACGCAATTTATTACTGCGAACCGTGCGCCATGCGAGGGTGAGAGAATCGAGGGTAGTCATGTGGTGGGTGTTGGGTGGTATAAAGATAGAGAAAAGGTATTAGGTATTAGCTGTTAGGAGTTAGCGAACCCGAACTTTGCAATTAAAGATTAATGCGGGCGTCTATTTTGCCAGTGCTAATACCTAACGCCTAACAGCTAAAACCTTCCTTAAAAATAAAACCACCCCAAGATGATCGACGGAAACAGTCCTGTGAGAATGATGAAGCCTGACAGCAGCAACAAACCAACTTTATATCCAGTGGTAACGTCTGTTGCTTCCGCTTCGCCTTCTTTGAAGTACATGGCCTGGATCACGCGGAAATAGTAATAGACGCTTACGGCGGCAAACAGTACTGCGATAACAACAATCCCTAAAGAACCGCCGGCCTTTACAACAGAAGCGAGCATATAATATTTAGCGAAAAATCCTGCTGTTAGCGGGATACCTGCGAGTGAGAGCAGGCAGATGGTAGTAGCCAGCGCCAATACGGGTTGCGTTTTTGCGAGGCCGTTAAACCCATCGAATGTATAGTCCTTCATTTTGATCAGTACAGAGAAAATACCAATGGTCGCAAGGCAATAGGCAGATGCATATAAAAGAATTCCTTCTTTGGCCATATCATTGGCGCCATATAATGCAAACAACATAAAACCGGCCTGCGCGATACTTGAATAGGCCAGCATCCGCTTAACGCTTTGCTGGAAAACAGCAGTGATATTACCGATCAGTAAAGTAGCAACGATCACAAACCCGAGTAATAATTTCCAGCTTGGCCCGAGTGCTGCTGTATGCTGATCGAACAAACGTACAAAAGCAATAAAACCTGCTGCTTTTACGATAGTTGCCATGAAAGAGGTGAATACACCTGGCGCGCCGTCGTACACATCCGGTGTCCAGAAATGAAACGGTGCAGCGGATACTTTAAAACACATCGATACAAACAACAGGATCAATCCCGCGATCTCGAGAAAAGAAGTGCGTGGGATCAATCCGCCGGCAGCAAGTGATTTGTCAACACCCAATGTAAAACTTCCTGTCCCGCCATAAATAAGCGTGATACCCATCAGCATGATACCGGTAGAGAAAGCGCCCATCAAAAAATATTTCAATGAAGCTTCATTGCTTTTCAGGTTTCGTTTGTCGGCGCCGGTAAGAATATATAAGGGAATCGACATGATCTCGATACCGAGGAACAACATCAGCAATCCATTAAAAGAAGACAAAATAGAAACACCACACAGCACGAAAAAAATAAGTGCATAATGATCAGCTACACTCACACCCATTTTTTCAATGGCTTTCCCACTTAACAAAACATAGATCAGTGTAGCAGCGATGGCGATGGAATTGAAGAACATCCCGAACTGTTCAAAATTGAGCAGGGAATGTGTATCAACATGAATCACATAAATTCCGTAGCTGTTCAACAAATTGGCCACGAGCAAAAACATTAATCCTGCTACCGCGATAGCAGTATAGGTAGTTTTGTTTTTGAACATGATGCCGCTGAACATCATCACTACACCCAGTAAAGCAGAAACTATGATTGCATTCATAAAAGGTATCTTGAATTTATCTCCCTCTTGCAGCGGGACACAAATATTTCAAAAATTAATGGTTATACAATATCGCGTTCACGGTATCATTTGTCAGGTTGATCATCGGTTGCGGGTAAA
>JAQBNJ010000425.1 GCA_028288645.1 Sediminibacterium sp. | reverse complement strand
AAAGATCAACGACTTTATAAGAAAGGTTCAGTGATTCGGCCATGGACCTTAACGCAGTTTCGTTACGTCCGGCAAGAACAGGTTTCAATCCATATTCAGCCGCCATATTCGCAATGAGCCTGCCTGTATACCCATTGGCGCCATATAGCAGGAAGCTGTTGTTTTGCATATTGAAATGTACAAACAATGCCGCTTATTTCAATGCATAAAATATAAAAGGGAGCATCGCTGCTCCCTTTTATATAGCTTATATTATATGATCATTTCGTAAGCTTGATCGTGCCCACTGAAGTTTCACCCGGCGCTTTCACTACTACATTGCTGATGGTTGCATCGGCATAGCCATTGGATGCATTGATGAACACAGAATAGGTTCCCTCTTTCAAACCCTTTAATTTAAAATTACCTTCTCTATCCGGCAATGCATAGGCGGTGTCGGTAGCATTGAAAACCGTTACCACAGGAAAGCCTTCCCTCGGCCCTACTTTACCCGCAATACTTCCCGTGGTACTTACGGTAAAGAAATGGAAGAACGGACGCAGGTAGAACTGGTTCCTGAAATCCACGAGAACAGAACGCGTGATATCGAAATCGAGCCATAACCTTCTTCTGCCAGGCTGGAATTCTTCACACTCATTTCCTTTTAATTTGATCAATACGTAATTGGCCGCGCCGGCTGGTAGGGAAATAGGATAAGTAACGCTATCCTTCACGACAGAATTATTTGTTCCGATCTCAATTTTGATCAGGCGGATAGATCCTTTTACGATCCCGGCAGCAGCAAATAAAGTATCCGCACCATTCCTGAAACGAAGGATATCATAGACACCCGCTGTTATATTCAGGTCCTCCCAAACAAAGGAAGAATCTTTTTTGTGATCGTCGGAACCCCGGCGGTCCCAATCCTCGTTATCATGCCTTCGTGTATCGGTACTCGTATCCACCAATACTTTTACCGAGCGGATATCGATGTACACGTGATCGAACAGTCCCGGGCCATCTGTTAAATACAGCGACATCTGTTGTTTACCCGGCGGGACATCATTTTCGTTTGAAACACTTTTTTTACAGGCTGTCATAGTAATCACGCAGACAGCGATCGCCGTAATGGCGGACAGGATGGTTTTGTTTTTCATGTGGATTTGGTTTTAAAGTAGCATTGCTCCATCCATAATTTTATAACTTACTCAACGGTTGCAGGTTATTTGTTTAACAATAACCGTACTAACCCTTATTAATAGTTTGTTAAAGACTTTTGCGATGCCCATTATCACTATTTTCGATTGACAAAAAAATACCCTTGCATCATCGACGCGTTTAACTGTTTTTCCGGAAAGTTTTGGTGAGAAGTTGATCCTGCGCAAAAAGAAACATTTGTTACTTAACTTGGCAGGGACCAATAAATGCTTCATGAGAAAGATACCTGTACTTATTTCAGCGTTGCTTTTGTGCAATACAATTTTTTCGCAATCGCTATCCGACGCTGAGAAAAAAATCGTTGACTATATTAACCTGCACATGAACGATGCAGAAAAAATGCTGGCTGATGCGGTAAACATCAACAGTGGCACACTCAACAAAGCAGGCGTGAAGAAAACGGGCGACCTTTTCGCGAAGGAATTTACCAAAGCAGGGTTCACCACAGAATGGGTAAACCTGCCTGATTCATTGAACAGGGCCGGGCACCTGGTAGCCACGCGCAAAGGAAAAAAAGGAAAGAAAATATTTCTGATTGGCCACCTCGATACGGTATTTGAACCGGACATGCCCTTCTCACCTTATACCCGACTGAACGATTCAACTGCAACCGGCCAGGGTGTAAATGACATGAAGGGCGGCGATGTGGTAGTGGTCATGGCATTGCAGGCATTGCAATCGATGGGATTATTGAATGATGCTGCCGTTACCGTTTATTTTACAGGCGATGAGGAGAAAGCGGGTATACCCAACACCGTGAGCCGTAAAGATTTTATTGAACGTGCGCAAACCTGCGATATAGCATTGGCCTTTGAAGGAGCGAATGGATTAAATACTGTTGCCACTGCCCGCCGCGGAGCAAGCGGTTGGAAATTGCATGTGACCGCAAAAACCGGCCACTCATCGGGCGTGTTCAGTTCAGGCTCTGGGTATGGCGCCATTTATGAAGCGGCCCGCATACTCAATCGTTTTCGTGAAGAATTAAGTACGGAAAAATACTTAACGTTCAATCCGGGTTTAATTTTAGGTGGTTCGGATATGCAGTATGATGAAAAGAATGCAAAGGGTGATGCGGTCGGCAAGACCAATATCATTTCACCGGAAGTAGTGGTAACAGGCGATCTGCGTTTTTTAACAGAGGCGCAAAAAGATACCGCCCGTGAAAAAATGCGTGCCATCGTTGCACAAAACCTAAACGGCAGCAAAGCGGAGATCAGTTTCCAGGATGGTATTCCCGCTATGGAACCGACAGAGGGAAATAATAAATTGATGCTGGTAGTTGACAGTGTATCACAGGCGATGGGAATAGGCATTACAAAAGCGGGCGATCCGGGTTCAAGAGGTGCGGGAGATATTTCATACATTGCAAAATATGTGGATTGCCTTGACGGATTGGGCGCTTCCGGTCGCGGTGCGCACGCACCGGGAGAAACGATCAACTTAAAAGAATTTCCTTACCTGATACAAAGGGCAGCTATATTGATCTATCGTTTAACACATACAGAATAAATAATCAACTATGAGACCAAAAAATGTAATGACATTCGTTTTTTTACTGCTTGCTTCAGCGGTTTTCGCTAACCCTTATAAAGCGGCAGATAAAAGAGCTTACTACGAGATCAAAGTGTATCGCCTGGCTACCAGTGAGCAGGTAAAACAAGTGGATCAATTCCTGCAGAACGATTACCTGCCTGCTTTACACAGGGCCGGTATCGGTAAGATCGGGGTCTTTCATCCTACAGTCAATGATACCGCAGCTGAGAAAAGAGTCATTGTATTTATACCCCTGCGTTCTTTGGATGATCTTAATACCATTGAAGAACTGATCCTGACAGATGTAAGACTCAAGGAAGCGAATGCTTATTTAGATGCTGCCTACAATGCATCTCCGTATAAACGCATTGAATCCATTGTTCTGAAAGCTTTCCCTTTGATGCCATCTTTCCAACCTCCTTCA
>JAQBNJ010000411.1 GCA_028288645.1 Sediminibacterium sp. | reverse complement strand
GTGTCTCTGTGGTAAAGCCTTCGCTTCGATTTTTTTTCACCACAGAGACACGGAGTACACAGAGTTGCACAGAGTGTTAGAAAGGAATGATAGTGTACGTTTTTCCTTTTTCAGTTTTAAAATCGATGATATATCCTTTTGAATTATTTATCTCTACGAGTTTTGCATTTGTGTTCTTTTCATAGGGCGGTTTGCCATATACCGTTTGTAATTCATTCGCGGCTGCATCGGCTGTTGCTCTGGCTTCAACAATTCTCACCGGCTCATTGGTTCGCAAACGGCAACTGCCTCCCAGCAGTGAAACTATTTTTCCCCGTGAAAGTTTTCCATCCTTCCAGTTAATATCAATTGTAAAATTTCCTCTTGCTTTAATTCCTTTTACAAAACCATTCTTCCATGCAGTTGGTAAAGCAGGCAATAAAGAAATCTGTCCATCATGACTTTGCAATAACATTTCTGTAATGCCTGCAGTTGCCCCGAAATTTCCATCGATCTGGAACGGAGGATGCGCATCAAATAAATTCGGGTAAGTTCCGCCACCACTCATCTGCGCTTTTTCTTTGGTGGGATCTATAAAAGCAAATGCCGTACTCAGAATTTTATACGCGTGTTCACCATCATGCAGCCTCGCCCACCAGTTGATCTTCCATGCCATTGACCATCCTGTGCTTACATCTCCTCTTTCAATTAAAGATTCTTTCGCTGCTGCTGCAAGTTCCGGTGTATTATTCAATGTTAACTGGCTGCCGGGATACAATCCGAATAAATGAGAGATATGCCTGTGTTTATCATTCGGGTCATCCCAGTCTTTGAACCATTCCTGCAATTGACCGTTCCTGCCGATATGAAAAGGATATAATTTTTCTTTTGCCTTGACCAATTGTTCACGAAAAGCGGCATCCACATTCAATACACCGGTTGTCTTGATCAATGCAGTGAAGAGTTCACGGATGATCGACATATCCATCGTTCCCGCCATCGCCATTTCATATTCTTTCCCTTTGATCTTGATCGTGTTCTCCGGTGAGGTAGATGGATTCGTTATTAAATATCCTGATTCAGGATCGTTGATCAGCCAATGTAACATGAATTGTGCAGCGCCTTTCATTAAAGGATACGCTTCTTCTTTTAAAAAATTTTTATCGCCCGTAAACAAATAGTGCTCCCACAAATGCGTACTGAACCAGGCACCGGCCATGGGCCATGCCGACCAGCGTGGCGCCGCTCTTGGATCCCAATCATAGCCACCCGGCGGAGAAGTTTTGGCCCATAGATCGGAGTTATGATGTGTTACCCATCCTTCATTGATCCCATAATTTGTTTTAGCAGTAACCGCACCATTCACGGCCAGTTCTTTCATAAAATCAAATAAAGGTTGATGGCATTCTGAGAGATTGGTATTTTCTGCCAGCCAGTAATTCATTTCTGTATTGATGTTCGTTGTGTAGTTACTGCCCCATGGCGGCTGCACCGCATCGTTCCATATTCCCTGTAGATTGGTGGGACGTGATCCCGGTCTTGTGCTTGCGATCATCAGGTATCGCCCGAATTGGTAATACAATACAGTCAATCCATGATCATCGGGCGAGGAGGTGAACTTTTTTAACCGTTCATCCGTTGGAAGTTTTGCGGTGATAGTATTCTCACCAAGATCAAGCGTAACACGATCGAACAATGATCTGTAATCTGCCACATGTATTTTTTCAGCATCAGCAAATGATCTTTTCATTGCATTCTGAAGATTCGCGGTTGCTTCCTTTACAGGATCTTTTCCTGCAAGGCCCGGCGACTTATCAAATCCATTAAAACTTGTTGCTTCCGAAAGATAGATCGTTACAGCATCTGCATTTTTTACTTCGAGTTGATCAGTTGTTTGCTGAATTGATCCGCCTTCGTTTACGATCTTTGCATACACAACAAAATTCATCCCTTCTCCATTCGGATTTTCGTCATAACCAACCTGTATGGCTTCGCTGGAACGGTTAGCAACCTGTTTAGGCGCTTTGCCCCTAAGCACTAACAGGTCTTTCCCCTCTGTTTTAGTTCCGAAATGCAATTTACTTGTGAGTGATGTTATGAAATGAATGGATGCTTTTTTATCCGCCGTGATGCGTATCATCATGATCTTACTGGGGTGGCTGATAAATGTTTCGCGTGTATAAGTAATGCCGTCTACAGTATACTTTACAGTAGCAGTTGCATTATTAAGATCAAGATCGCGATAATATTTTGCAGGCGTGGTATCCCTGTAAGTAAACTTCAACCACAGATCTGCGAGTGGAAGATAGCGTGCAGAATAGGGTCCCTGCATTTTGCGCCATAAAGTGGTAGCGCTGTCATAGTTACCTGCAAACACCTGTTTGCGCACCTGTGGCAGGAAAGTTTTTCCATCAGGATTATTGCCCGGATTTGGAAAACCTGACCACAAGGTGTTATCATTTAATTGAAACCGCTCAGTTACCACTCCGCCAAAAACCATGGCGCCTGTTTTCGCATTTCCTAATGGCAAGGCTTCTTCCCATGCTTTGGCTGGTCTGTTGTACCATAATTTCAGATCAGCAGTCTGCGCGGATGCAAAAAAACTGCCCACACAAAAAATGATACTGGTAATGAGCTTGTTTTTCATCATATTACAGGTTATGCAAATTAGACACTAAAAATAGTCTGTTTCCCTTGTTATAAAACCTGCCATTTAAGTCTTTTCAATAAAAGAGAAACGAAGGAAAAAAGTTATCCCGAATTTCGGAGACGCTTATTCTCTTCGTTTCTCTTTTATTGAAATGTATTGTCCATCGTTATGCAATAGTCAATTACTAAAAAGGCTTATTACGGAATGAATAGCCGCAATAAACCTTTAACTATAGTTTCTATTTAGACGGATAGATAACCTGTGCATACACATGCACTACACCATTGGTTGTTACATAACCGCCGGACCTGTCGTTGGACCTGTCATTATGCACAATGGGAGCGATGTCTGCATTGTTCTGTATCCTCAGATAGAATTTACTTTCCTGGTCAAAGCCGTTACCTCCGTTCCAATAACCCAGCATAGATTCCTTGCCCGCTTTGGTGCCGGGAGGCAATAAGGAGACAACTGTTTTATTCTCCGCATTCAGGTCGTAAAAATTAAATGTGCCCTGGCCTATGAGGTAGAGGAAATAATTCTTCACCGTTGCTTTTGAATACTCCGTCCATTCCAATGCAGGATGTGTTTTCGGTAATCCTGTTATTGCATCGATGACCGGGTTACCGCTTGCATCCACATTCACGATCGGGAAAGTGAAGAACAATCCACCGGTAACTATTTTCGTGCTGGTGTTGTAGATCCTGATGGCATCGTTGTGCAGGAAGAAATAGGTGCGGCCGGTTTTTTCATATTCAGACATATCCATCCCGCAATAATCCAATCCTTTTTTCATCCACCTGAAAACAGTATCGGTAGGTGCACCGGTACTTCCATCAGCACGCGCAAGAAGGAATTCTTTAGCAGTCATGTTGATATTAGGATCCAATGTTCGCTGCTGGTAATTATAATTTTCCTGCAGTTGCAGCCCTAACACTTTTTTACAGCCTGTTGACACCATTGCAACGCAAGACAGGAGTAATAAATTGATCGATAGTATTTTGATCGTTTTCATTTTCATTCATTTTTATGCTTAATAACCTGGATTCTGAACTAATTTTTTATTCGCATTCAATACTCCTCTAGTTAAGGGCCACAGTATTTTTCGCTGATCAGCAAAACCTGTTGCATCAGCAGCGGCTGTACCGGCGGCGATCTGTCTTTTTCTCAGTAACGGATCCATCACACTGAATACGTGGTTAGTGCGCACCAGGTCGAACCATCTTTTTCCTTCACCGATCAATTCCCATTGTCTCTCCTGCAAAATGGCTTCGAGCATGGCGGTTTGGTTGGCTACCAAAGGATTCGTTGGAGCATATGCAGGGAGGCCGGCGCGCACATGCACAAAGTTGAGATACTTTAAAGCGCCTGCGAGATCGTTGGTAGCATTAAGCGCC
>JAQBNJ010000410.1 GCA_028288645.1 Sediminibacterium sp. | reverse complement strand
AACCTTATTAGTCACGCATTATAACCGCAGTAGCTCGCTGGAAAACCTGCTGCGGTCATTTAACTCCGTGGGTGTTGCATTTGGCGATATTGTGGTTTCGGATGATGGAAGCAGGGAAGAACATCTTTCTCAACTTCGATCGTTTGCAAAAGAATTGCCTTTCCGTTTAGTTACCACCGAAAAGAACCGGGGTTTGGGTAATAACATCAATAAAGGACAGGATGCAGTGAATACACCCTACACTTTATATGTGCAGGAAGATTTTGAACCCGCTGCTGATTTCGGTTCGCATTTTACAGATGCGCTGCATTTTATGGAACAGCGATCCGACCTGGATATGGTTCGTTTCTATGCGTATTTCAAATATCCTTACCTGAAAGCGCCTGAAAAAGGTTTTGCGGAAATGGTATTCAGGATCTTTTATCCCGGGTACAAAAAATTTTATTACTACAGCGACCACCCACACCTGCGACGAACAGGTTTCCTGCAAAAATTCGGGCGCTATACAGAGGGAGTGAAGGGAGATGTGATGGAATACCGCATGATGCTTTCTTTTCTCCAGCACAAAGGCAAAGGATTGTTCTACCTCGATTTCAGGAACCTCTTCTTTCAAAAAAATTCTGCAGAAGAACCCAGCACCATGAAACGTGATTTCTGGCGCAACAGCAATAATTTTGCAGTTAACATCGCAAGGGAACTATACCGTCATTTTAAATTTAACAGGGATTATCTTTTCAGGAAATTTTGAGGATAGCCTTGTAGATCTCTTTTACATGATTCTCCCATGAATGGCTCTGCGCATACTGTATTCTTGCTTCCTGTAGTTCTGTACTGTTTTCCGCCAATGCTTTTTCGATATTGGGTACATAATCTTCTTTGGTAAGACCCAGGTAGGTATGGCCCGCAAATACATTGCGCATAAGTTGGGTAGCAGTGGCCACTACGGGTTTACCCATAGCCAGGTACTCATCTATTTTTCTCGGGTAGTTACCGATCGTAACCTTACTGATGAGTTGCGGGTTGAGACATACATCAAATGCCTTGATATACGCAGGGAGCTCTTCCGGTTTTTTTGCGCCAAGAAAATGAATGTTCTTTATTTCGTGCAACCCGCTTTTGTTAAATACGCTGTCTTCGGGCCCAACCAGTACAACGCTCCAATCGGGGTGTTGCATCGCAATGTATTCAATGATGCCGAGGTCAAGACGCAGGCTTTCCAACGCGCCTACATATCCTATTACGGGTGCCGGTAATCCGATCATATCAGCTGGCGCAGCAAGATCATCGCGGTTGGTGAACATGGTGAGATCACACCCTTGCCCAACAAAATAGGAGTGTGGGTTAAACTGCCGGCAGTAATCTGCGAAATAATAAGAGTTCGCAACACATACATCACTCTTTGCAAGCAGCAGTGGTTCCAGTTTGGTTCCATGCACTTTCCAGTAGTCTACGCCAAGTATATAATCGCGGTAATAGTAAACGCTGATCGCCGGTTTGAGCATTTCCTTCAGGTAGAATGTGCGGATGATATCATTATCATCAAAAAGAATAAAATCTGTAAACCCCAGTTCTTTAACCGCTTTTAAAATAGATTTCGCAAGCCGCTTGTTATTGATGCGGTTCAGGAAATCAAAGATCCGTTCATTCTTTATCCAGTTGATCGATTCCGCAATACTGTCGGGATAGAGATTCCACAGGTTCTCCTGGATCTTCACGAGCCCGTTCTCCTTGCCACGGATCACGTTCAGCCTTTTCTGCACTTTCGGATCGGCCCGGTTACGAAACAAAGTGTTCCTGTCCAGCGGGTAATTTACATACAATACCCTGTTTTGTTTGCTGAATTGAAGCGCTATGTCTTTACAGTTGCTGCCAATAATTGTATCCCATGGCTGCAGGCCAACTACAACAATATCACGGTTACTAATATCACTTGTCTGATTCATTCGTGCCTGTTTTGATCTCTTTATCCAGTTGCCAGGTGATACATGCCAATGCTGCTACCAAATAAAAATAAATACTGGTAGGAAACTGTACCAACGCTTCCTGTGGGTAATTGCCGATACTTAATACAAAAATGATCAATACCATCGCGAGGCAATACGATTTGAGTTCAGGATTGCGGATCCTGAAAAAATTGATGATGCCCGCGCGCAGCATGACGAATAGTAAGGTACAAAAAAGAAACAGGCCAAGCCAGCCCTGTTCAACGCCCACGCGTACAAAACCACTATCGGGTGGGAAATCAGCAAGAAAAGATCCTGGTGCAAAGCGTTGCCCCCATACACCTGTTGCGCCAAGACCGCCACCCAGCGGATGCGTCATGATAAAAGGTTTGATCTTTTGCTGGTTTAATTGCCTCAGGATGTACGAGGCATCCTGTGATGGCTTGAACGCCGATTGAAAACGGTAAAGTGTTGGATTAGACGTTGGCAGGAAAATGAGCACAGCCAATCCTACTCCCACGATAACTGAACCTGCAAAAACCCATTTATTAAAATTAAGTATCGTGTAAAAAAGCAACGCCACCGGAATTAATACATAGGCGCCGCGCGTTCCGGAAAAAGACATCGCATAGAGAAACAAACAGGCAAGCAGGAACAATAAGATCTTTCTCCCTGTTTTTTTGGTTGCTCCTGTCATGCATACCGCGAGTACTGCGCTTATCACCATATTATAAGAAAAGGCAACAGGATCTGATAGAAAGGAAAACTTGCGCCAATGTCCGTCAATAAACAAGAGGTCAACTGTGCTGGGATCTGCATGGAGATATTCTTCCTCTGCTGCTGAAAACCCCCAGTATTCCTGTTTTAATGCATACAAAGCAGCAAGCACCGATAATAACAGCCAGCAGTTCAACAAGAGTCTTACAAAATCGAGTGATCGGATCCTGTACCTGAATACAAAATACATGACCATTACGAATGCGACAGAGCGGATCGTATACAACCAGGCCAGTGCAGAAATAGCTGCCGGGTTTACTAATTCCAGGATATTGAATCCGAGCCATACCCATATGGCAATACTTATCGGATCTTTCCACATCTTCCACCCGCTATGCTTTTCCGGTTTTATCAAAAGACCGATCAACAGCAACACCTCTATGCCATCCATCAAGGTACCTACCGGAAAATCAAAACCAAGGCGCATGATACCGAATAGTGAATAGGC
>JAQBNJ010000393.1 GCA_028288645.1 Sediminibacterium sp. | reverse complement strand
CAAACAGGCTACTTACAACAAATTCAAATATGTAGATGCCAAGATCTTACGTTATTTTTTAAAGGTAGCCGACAGCATTCGTTATTCTGCAAGGAATGAATTTTACAAATTTCTAGGTATTGATTTTAAAAGCGTTGGTACAATAACAGCAAGTACTAATGAACCTACATATAAAGCTGTCATATTTCCGGAAGATGTAAGTGGCATGCCGGATGGCGTTCATCTTGTCTCATTCATTATGACAGCTAAAGAACTTCTTGATTGCGCATACGTTTTCAGAAAAGAGAATCTTACTGAGAATTCTGGTTTTTATTACCAGCGATTGATAGATAAGGCAAAAATTTTAAGCATCCGGAACTTTTTAGCGACCGAGCAGCGAACATTTATTGACAGTATAATTGTGAGTTTGCCAAAAGAAGCAACATTTGTAGATAAAAAGAAAAACCCTATAAAATTAAAGGATCTGGGAGACATTAAGACCGATCTTTTAATACATATACCTTATAATAGTAACTCGATAGGGATCATCGATGGCCAACATCGCGTCTTTGGTCACCATGAAGGACCAGATAGTAAAGAAGAAAAGATTATTGCTCAGTTACGTAATAAGCGACACCTGTTTATTACGGGATTATACTACGAAGCTGGGACTTTTAGTGAGGCGGAGAAAAGAAAATTTGAAAGCAAGCTATTTCTTGAGATCAATAGCAAACAAAAAAAGGTAAGCCCGCAACTTTTACAGGATATTGAATCTCTGCAAGAACCTTTATCTCCGATCGGATTGTCTACAGATATTATCAGAAAAATGAATAATAGGTCCCCATTTATGAATCTCTTCATTTTATCCGAGCTTGATAAGAAAGGAATAAAAACCCCTACCATTATAAAGTACGCCTTAATGCATCTTGTTGAGATGGACGCCAAAAAAGAAACGCTTTTCAAATATTGGAAAAATACTGATAAAAATAAATTGCTTACTATAAAAGATGAGACTTCCGATGAGTTAAGGAATACTTACATTAGTTTTTGTGCAGACATTATTAGCCAATTCTTTGTAGCTGTAAAAAACAATTTCAACGATGATTGGAAAATGGATGGAAGCAGTAAGCTGATGACCGTGACGTCAATCGTAGCATTTTTGAAAAGCTATAATTATGCGATAGAAAAATATAAAGGAATAAAGGACATAAAGTTTTACACTGATAAGCTCTCGACCCTTAAAATAGATTTCAAAAACAAAAAGAAATTTCCTTACGTTTCCAGCCAGTGGCCAAAGTTCACCGAACAGATCAATAAGTGCTGGACATAGCTTCTATATAAATCCTTCATAATACTGCGGAATGAAGCGATAATTCTTTATGTAGTTGGTAACGTCTGAAAATGATAATTCGATCTCCAATGTACTCGCAAGATTAGATCGGACCTTTCCCATGAATTGTTCCCTAGTTTCACCAGCATCTTCTGAATCCTGGAGCGCCTTCTGTAAAAAAGCTTCAATTGTATCAATATTAGAATCGAGGTAAAATTTTTCCTTGTATGTAATATTCGGGACCTTTATCTGTGTAATATTGTCCAACGTTGTGTTGATAAAATCAACACTGGAATATTTACTTTTAAAGCTCCCAGGGTCGTCAGTGAACATTCCCCCCAAAGTATACATAAGTGCGCCATCCTGATAAATGAAAGAAAAACACTTAACGAATTTATTGGTATTATATTCTCCATGAGTAGCAAGCATATTCAATAATATATCTTGAATTAGGATAGGAAAATTTGCTCCTGCGGTATTTTTTATATCATTCTTATCTGATGAAATAAATTGCCCGAATTTGGTCAGGAATTCTTGCTTCTCTTCAATACTAGTAGGTTCATCGCACCTAAATGTGACAATATAAAAACTGTTCTTCTGGCAGTTTTTCCCCAAAATCGCAATATCATCCAACACTGATCTATTATCAGAAAATCCCCCGTCATAATCCATCCAAAAAATACAATTCAGTTTATAATTATGAGTAATAAGATATTTGGATGTGGTATTATTGATAAACGTAATAAATTCATATGGCTTATTAAATATGAAACGCTTGACAGTAGATTTATTATCTATCGAGTACATTGATCTGATACCGAAAAATTTATGGATCAATATAAAGTCATAGTAGTAGATAGAACCCATCCCAACATAAGTATAATCAATGAGCGGTATGTCAAGGTTCAATCGAGACAGTATATCAACGATCATTTTTCGCTCGACCTGCTTATTGGGTCGAAGTATATAATTGATCCTTTCAAAACTATTACTCATTATTTAATTGTTCCATGGTTACAAAATAGTCAAAGGTCTTTTCGCCAACTTCTTTTAACGTTGACACTTTTAAGAACGTCTTGATTCGAGCAGCAAGGACTGCGTCTTTTTGATAACTTATCCTGGCCATATTTGGGGTGACCTTGAACATTACATTAGCAGGAGCTTTGAATTCGCTTGGTTTCACCTCAACCTCGCTGAATTCTTTCATTGTGGGTTGAGTATCCGGAACAACAGATTCAGCTATTTGACTTTCTATTTCGTCCCCTTTAGCTTTCTCATCACCATATTTTGAACTCAGGAAATCTACGATAGGTCTCGCGGTTAAAACCATTTTGTTCAGTATGTAGTTGTAGTTCTTATCCTCAGTATTCAAGCTGGTTTTTGACGTATTCAATGGAAGCTTAAATGGATCAGTTGAAGTGAGGAAGACCAGACCTCTGAACTCATTATAGATACTATGATATTTAGGAAGCATGCTTTTGTCCTTGAGGGCTTCTCCGCCGCGCCAGCCCGTAACTTCTGACGTGTCGTTCTGTAGAATCAATCGTTTGTTGCAGAAAAGATTCCATCCTCTTTCGTTAACAGCACTACTCTGTCTATTTCCATTACTTGGATCGATAAAACAAATTATCTCGATCATCAGACCATCGTGATCCTCTATATAAGTCTGAGGAGAGTACTGGGCATCAGGTAAAGGAACTAAAAGCGAATATCCTTCCACGTCGCCCCCATTAAATTGGAAGTCTATATTGTTTTTCACAAAAAGACAATAAAAAGTTCTGATCGTTTCCTTTAATTCGTTCTGAAAACTTACAAGCCCGAATTTTTCACTTATATCAGTATTAAGTTGGGTGATACGGATCTCTGTATACGGTTTTTCATCATCTTTCAACTTCGTAGGCTCTGTTTCAAAAGGAATAGTCCAATCATCATTTAATGCCTGCCACTCTGTTACCTTCAATTCAATCTTGCAATAATTAACTCCGTCGTCAGTTGTCAAAGTAATATCCTTACCGATCTTGAATATGGCCCTTTTTAGTCCAATACCATACATTCCTATTGTCGCATTATTGTGGTCAAGATCTATATTACCAAACCTAAAAACATGTTCTTTAAGATATTCTTTTTCGATACCTCCACAGTTGTCATACAAGCAAAAAATATCCTTGCTGATCTGTAGATCAATCTTTCTTTTTTCAGTGATCTTTTGCCGGACATAACTATCAATGGAATTGTCTATGAGGTCTAAAATAGCTGCCTTTGCATTAAGATCGACCGTCAGTGTCTCAATGAATAACCTTTTAGTTGGCTTTGCCTCAATGCTTTCTGTAGCCATTAATATCAGTTTTGGTTTTGTAAAATAGACTCCTTTAGCGCGTGCAGTTAATGATAGAAGGGGGGATGCCTATCATAATTACTTGTAAGAGTATGCCTAAAATACAAATTAATGCCAGGAAAGCAAAAAGATGTTTTTTGAACCGTTAACCACCCTTCAGGTACGTATTGCATCAATAAATAGTATATTGAAGAAAAAATCATGGATTATTCAGCACGCCATATATCCGGAGAGAAATATCAGATTAACCTGATACCGGAAAAGCCTGAAGAACACCAGATGCTTAAAGACCTATCCCGTGAAGATCTGGAAATGCAGTTCCATCATGCTGTATCGAAAAAATTAGGCGCCAATTCTGTTTTGCTTGAAGTTGAAAATGATAAACTTTTACCGTATTCCATAATAGGCATTGTTAGTAAGGCTACGGGATTGGGTGGGTATTAGATGGCTTAGTCCCAGAGATATGAGTTCAATGTGAACAGACGCAAACTTTAAAAAGATGAAAAGTATTCTATGGTATATTCGGGATCTTCATCCAGCCAATTGGGATTATTACTATCAAATCGGGCACAATGCACTCAACAACCCGTTTAATGATGATATTAAACATAAGGAGTTTATACAAAGGTATTTTGAAAGAAGCGGAAAAGAGTCCGTTTTAGGTCACGAAAATATAAATACAGCATCGTTAGGAAGAGCCAGTCATACTACTTCAATCTTTTTCCTAGGAATTATTATTTATTATCACACTGGCATATATAAATCAGTGTATAAAGGCACAAATCTGCCGGGTTATAATGTATTTCCATTTCTATGGTTTATGACTAGCCTATTTCACGATTTCGGATATGCTTTTGAACTGAATAAAAATAATGAGGAAAAGATCCGAGACTTTGAAGGTCTTATTAAGACGCTAGACATAGACAATAATCTTTTGGATCGAGATGTAAAACATATTTCTAAAAGACTTTTTGCCTGCTGTAAACCCTACTTTCACTATAGAAAAGTAGGAATGCATAAAATTGATCATGGCATTGTAGCTGGAGTTTATCTGTTTGATAGATTAGTTAAAATTCGTCAACGAGAGCATTTAAAAAGAAAGAATAATCTTTTCTGGGGGAAGTCATTAGAAAACGATTACGCAAACACAGCTGCTGCGATTGCTACTCATAATATCTGGATGGCAAATAATAAAACGACGCAAACGTATCGAAAATTTGGGTTGCATCATCTTATCAATTTTAAACCAATTCGTATAAAAACCTTCCCGCTACTATATATACTTGGTATAGTTGATACGTTGGATCCTGTAAAAGCTTTTTATGATAAAGAAAACGGCTTAACAGAAATGTACATTCTTGAGAATATTTTAATATCCTTTAAGCCTAATGAAATTTATTTGCGTAAGGTGAAGGATTCGAAACTGAATTTTAGAAAAATGCATACGCAGTCAGAATACCTAAGAGGATGGCTCGCCGTTAAAATAACCCAAACTACAAATACATTACGAATCAAAATGTTGTAAACTTAATGTTTAATTCTATGTGGAAATCATATCATACAGATAAGATGACAGGTAGGTATTTATATAAATTTCTGTCTCTAAATCGTTTAGAATACTTTCTCCAACATGGTGCGATTTGGTTTTCAAGAGCGGATCAGTTCGCAGATAAGATGGAATGTGTTCATATTAACGATCTCCTTGCGGAGAAGCCAGACTTTGCTAAGATAGAATCACGCAAGAAGATGTATCTGATCAGTTGCTGGTATAATGCGGATCATGAATCACTTGCACTTTGGGATACCTATGCGACAGAGCCTGCAAAAAGAAGAACAGTGGCTATCCGTTTTGAGAGAAAACAATTAGTTCAATTATTCAAAAACACTTTCTACGGTTATAGTTCTTATTTCAAAAATTCCTTTTGGCACGGCGGTGTTGTATACCGCAACCTTGTCAATGCAGATCTGCAATCCCTAAACGGAGCAGCCATGAAGCATCCATCTTTTCGTAAAGAAGCTGCATTCAGCTATGAAAAGGAATACAGGTTCGTCATGGAACTACATAAGGATTTTCGAGTGGGGCCTCTTGGCTCCGCCTATCATTTAGGCGATGTTAATAGCCT
>JAQBNJ010000315.1 GCA_028288645.1 Sediminibacterium sp. | reverse complement strand
ACATCATCACTTTGCTCATCTCGATTTTTTCGTTATTCTTGAGAGAGCCGAGTATATCAACCCCGGCATACAAAAGTGAATCCTTATACGTGAGCGTTTGATGGTATTGCAATTCTCCGCTTTCCATTTTACGCATGATGCCGGTGAGGATCGGCACTTTAACCATGCTTGCTGTTGGAAAAATAGTATCCGCATGAACCGCCGCAATACGGTTTTTTTTCAGGTCGTGAATATATACACCCACTTCTCCATTAAATCCTTGTAACAACTCCGCTACTTTTTCCTGCAAACGTTTATCCGTTTTTTGTGCTGTTGCAATAAGACAGAAGCAAAGAAGAGAACTAAATAAAATAACCCGTTTCATATGAATTGATTGCTGAACGTTCAAATTAGCCTTTTTTTGCAGGAATTTATTGAAAGGCCGTACCTAAGGCCTTTCAGTATGCGTTTATTAGATTTTTTTAGCGATGGGTTTTCGTTAAATTAGTAGCCTAATACAGCCAGGGAGTATGTGCAGCGCTTTATTTAATCTTTTGATGAGTCTATGTACGTAACAAACCGATCATATCGTTCTCCTTTTCTCTTACTGCTGTTGTCCTGTTGCATTTTATTTTCATCGCGCGCTGCCGAACAACCTCCTCAGGCTATAAAAGGTGTTATTGATCTGAGGCAAACCGATCTCAAAAAAGAAAACATTGCATTAGGCGGCGAATGGGCCATGTATTGGAAACGCATTATTACGCCCGCAGATTCCGTTACACCAACCATATTCGTTCCTTTTCCTAAACTATGGAGAAAAACAATACTTAACGGCTCTCCACTTCCAAACTTTGGCTATGCCTCTTATAGTGTAACGGTATTGCTGCCAAAACATTCCAATAAACTTGCCCTGCAGGTACCCGATACCTATGCTTCATACCGGCTGTTTGTAAATGGAGAAATGTTTGCCAACGCCGGCAACCCAGACTCAACGGAAGAAAAAGCGATACCGAAATGGCAGCAAAAAACGTTGGCGCTTGATCCATCATCAGACACACTGCATCTTATTTTACAGGTAGCTAATTTCTGGCACTCAAAAGGCGGTCCCTATAAACAAATTGTTATTGGCGACAGGCAAGCCCTTTTTACTGAAGAAAAACAGGATAACGCGTTTGATCTTGTATTAACAGGTTGCCTGTTCATGGGCGGCTTATTCTTTTTCGGGTTATTTCTTTTTGGAAGACACGACAAATCGATCTTATACTTCGCATTGTTCTGCATGGTGTACAGTTACCGGATGGTGGGCGCGCGCGGTTATGTATTGCATGCTGTTTTTCCGGATATACCATGGATCATCACGCTGCATTTTGAATACCTCACACTGTTTGTCAGCGTTGTGTTCTTCTCTTTGTATACGCGGTACCTGTATCCCGAAGAATCAAGTAAATATGAAACCTATATACAGGTATGGGCCTGTTCCATTCTTTCCGCTATTGTTATCATATTTCCGCCAAGCATCTTTACACAACTCATCACCCCCTTCCTTGTTGTGATGTTTGGCGTGATCGGGTATGCATTTTACGTGTATATAAAAGCCATGCGCCATAAAAGGCTCGGTGCGCAATACGCATTGCTTAGTACCGGTGTTGTGCTGATTGTGTTTATCGTGATCAACCTGCAGTATTTTAATATTGTATCTCCGCAGAAAGGAATTTTATTTGTTGGGTATATCAGTTTCTTTTTCCTACAGTCGCTCATTCTTTCTTTCCGTTTTGCCTCCATGCTCAAGCAGGCTAAAGATGAAGCTGAACAGGGATTAAAAGCGAAGAATGAATTCCTGTCTACCATGTCGCACGAGATCCGTACGCCGCTCAATTCAATTTTGGGCATGACGCACCTGATCCTTCGCGACAACCCACGTACCGAACAAAAAGAGCAACTCAATGTATTGCTTTTCTCCGCCAATAACCTGCTGGCAATTGTGAACGATATTCTTGATTATAATAAAATTGAAGCAGGCAAGGTAAATTTTGAATTGATAGAAACCGACCTGGTAAATGTTATAAAAAATATCGTGTTTGGTTTAAAGACTTCCGCGGAAGAAAAAAATATCGAGCTGCGTTTGCAGATAGACCCGGACTTAAAAACAAAAATACTCGCCGATCCAACACGTATTGGGCAGGTGATCACGAATCTCGTGAGCAATGCCATCAAGTTTACAAGAAAAGGCTACGTTTTATTGAATATCACGGTGGATCATCAAACCAATACCGCTGTTACACTAACAGTTAGCGTAGAAGATACCGGGATCGGTATTGCGCAGGAAAAACAGAAAATGATCTTCGAGCAGTTCACGCAGGCTGATACTTCTACATCCAGGAATTTTGGCGGTACCGGGCTGGGGCTTGCTATTTGCAAGAGATTACTTGAATTACAGGGTTCCAGCCTACAGCTTACCAGTGAGCATGGAAAAGGCTCTGTTTTTTATTTTACACAAACCTTCTCAAAAGTTATTACAACAGAGAAAAAGATGGAGCCGCGTGTTAATCATTTACCAACAGAAGAAAGCAAACCGCTTACCGGAGTTTCCATCTTACTGGTTGAGGATAATGAAGTGAACATTCTTGTGGCGCGTACTTTCCTGGAAAGATGGGGCGCTACCATTGATGTTGCCGTGAATGGCCAGGAAGCTTTGGATAAAGTAGATGTTAGCCGCCATCGTTTGGTCTTGATGGATATGCATATGCCGGTAATGGATGGCTACGAGGCCACCCGCCGTATGCGCCAAAGCGGGATAACCATTCCTATCGTAGCGTTAACAGCCAGCCTTCCGCGTGAAGTGGATGATAGAATAAAAAACTCAGGCATTGATGATATCGTTGTAAAACCTTTTGTACCGGATAATCTGTTTAAGGTGATCCTTCACCACACGAATATCTTCCGGAGTAATATTGAACACTGAACAAGGAATTTTGAATCACTACTGTCCGGTAAAAGTTATTTTAATAAAAAAAAGGGCAGGCCTTTCGGCCTCCCTAAATTGGTAGTTTTGAGTTACGACACTTAAAATAATACCAATGATCAAAAGTAACT
>JAQBNJ010000232.1 GCA_028288645.1 Sediminibacterium sp. | reverse complement strand
AACCTTTGGGCGCATCGGTGAGCAGCAGTTCTTTCCTGCGCAGGTATTGCAGCGCCTGTTCTGCGGTGAGAGGAATAGATGCAAAATGCTTTACCAGACTGCTCAATGCCAATTCGTGAGCGGGTATCACGTCTTTTCCTTTAACAGTACCTATCTCGATACCTGCTTTTTTAATATACAAACATTTGGCAAGTACCTGCAGGTCACGTAACCATTCTTTTTTTAGCGCACGTATGGATTCTCCCTGTTTGAACAAAGTAAAACTTTCCGGCAGGCCAATAAATGATTGCACCTGTTGCCATTCCTGTTTGGATGGAAGTGTTAGGGACTGTTTTTTCAAACGTATATCGGCAACCTCTGCTTTTTTTTGGAAAACTGCGATAAAGAAACCTTCGCCTTTTATTTTGTCAGGATAAAAGCGATAACCGTATGCATCTTTATCGGGCGATATCGTTTCTATAATACCCCATTCAGCGTCAATAGTCAATCGCTTGTTCTCCATATTCATTTCAGTCACTAACCAATCAGCGATCGCTTCATCCTCTTCCATAGAATAAGAGCAGGTGGAGTATATCAATATTCCGTCTTCTTTCAACGCCGGTAGCACATCGGCCAGGATCCTTTGCTGGCGCTGGCTGCAGAGCGCTACATTGTCTTCGCTCCATTCATTCACTGCATCCGGGTCCTTGCGAAACAAACCGCTTCCGCTACAGGGTGCATCAATGACCATCACATCAAAATAGCCAGGCAAGGATTGGAAATGGGATGGATCATTATTGGTTACGATCACATGATCGCTGCCCCATTTGGTGATGTTCTCAACCAAAACAGCGGCGCGTGATTTGATCACTTCGTTTGCTATAACCAATCCATCTGTAAAATAAGATTCGAGTAATGTACTCTTTCCGCCGGGTGCGGCACACAGGTCGAGTACTTTTTTGTTAGTGTCTGAACCGATCACTTCTTTTAATGCATGCCATAAGAACATGCTGCTGGCTTCCTGTACATAATAAGCACCAGCGTGGAAGGAAGGATCAAGTGTGAATGATGGGCGCTCGGAAAGATAATAGCCATGCGGGCACCAGGGAATTTTGTTCATGGACCATGAGCCATGGACCATGGTCTTAGCCGGATTCAGCCTGATAGAAGTTACCTGCTTACCCGACGCATGCACTTTCTCAAATGCTTCGCGATCGAAACCTTTTATATGGGTAAGTGATTGTAATAACTTTTCGGGGACCGGCATTCGTCAAAGATACAATAGTGAGTGGAGAAGTTTTTCTTGCCACAGAATACACAGACTATCACAGAAAAGTCTCTGTGGTAATCTGTGTATTCTGTGGCAAGAAAATTATTTAAAACCTGATCACAAAATGTTGTTTTACCTTCTGTTCTTTCCTGAAAAAAACAAGACCGATGAAAAAAAGATCGATACTTAATGTAACAGCATCATCTTTTCGTATCTCATCCCATGCCTGTTCCATCTCTTTACTCCAATGAATATCATCGAAGATAAGGATCGAGTATTCATGCATGGCAGGCAATAGTTCGCGGTAATAGCGGACGGTTGGTTCATAGCGATGATTTCCATCAACAAAAACCATATCTATCAACTGCATTTTTTTGATCGTTGGGGAAAGTGTTTCATCAAAATTACCTTCTACCAGTTTAATATTTTTAAGGTCAAGTTTAGCGAAATTTTTCCTCGCAACGGTAGCAACAGCTTTTGCTCCTTCCATCGTAACAACTGTGCACTCCCCTTTTGCCGAAGCAAGGTAGGCGGTGGTGATACCTAATGATGTACCGAGTTCAAGAATATTTTTGGGGGCGTATGCATCCACAATGCGGAATAAAAGTTGTCCGAACTTTTTAGGCTTAAGTGATGAATGTGCTATATCGCTTACGCTTCGCACATTATTTTTTTTCACGCGTGATCCGGCGCCAAAATCTTCAATGGTTAATTGCTGTTGGTCGTTCAACAAAAGCTGGCGCAGATTTTCTATGTTTTGATAGGCATAAAAGCTCCTGTCATCATTCAATACTTTTGTTATGAATGTGAATACAAAGGGAGAATGCATCCCGTGCCCGTTGCCATTGGAAGCAGCGAGGTAATACTTTATATATTTTGCACCTAACGTGAACGGCGAATACATTTATACTACAGGGGATTGATATGGTAATTTATTCAGGAGCCAAAGTAACGCATAACCTGAACACAATAAGCAGAAGTAGCCCGCTATCTTGGCAAAAAGATCGTAGGTGTTCCAGGTAAATACGGGACTGTTCCAATACAAAAGCGCCAATAATATGAGGCAGAACAGGCGGCTTTTCTGCACAACGCGGATCAGTGATAAAAAAGGCAGAACAATGATCAGTGTTGAGCGGATTATGATCGATCCCATTCCGTGTGCAAGTTTCATATAGTCGATATGCAATGCTTTTGCCAGGTGGTAATACCCAAGCAATTGCTGGAAAAGAAAAATGGAATACCCGATCAATAAAATATTGGACACGGCTATGGTGTTAACAAAAAAATGTCTGCTGCTCTGAGCGCCTATCCATGTAAGGAGAAATAAAAAAGGAACCGTAACACAATATGCAACCTGGATAAATTCCATTATTTATTTTTTTCCCATAACTGGAAATGATAGGCATACGCATGTTTGGCATCGGCAGTGCGTGAGTCTTCTGATACCATTTTCCATTGGGTTTTATCTATAGAAGGAAAGAAAGCATCGCCTTCCAGTTCTGCATCGACTCTTGTCATATAGATTCGGTCAGCAACAGCTATGGATTCTTTAAATATCTCTCCGCCACCGATAATAAATGCCTCTTTGTAATGCGCCGCAGATACTGACCTGATCGCATCTTCCAATGAATGAACGATGGTTGCGCCTTCGGGTTTCCAGTCTTTTTGCCGTGTGATCACAATGTTCAATCTTCCAGGCAAAGGTTTCCCCAATGATTCAAATGTTTTTCTTCCCATCAATACCGGCATGGCCCAGGTCGTGTTCTTGAAGAACTTCATATCGTTTGGCAAACTCCAGAGTAACAGGTTGTTTTTGCCGATGACATTATTCGTAGAAGCGGCAACAACTAATGAGATCTGCATTGTTTTGAGTTTGAAACCAACTATCTAATTAGTAATTAGTAGTTAGTAATT
>JAQBNJ010000226.1 GCA_028288645.1 Sediminibacterium sp. | reverse complement strand
CCCCTCTTTTCCATGCCTGTATAAAATCTGCCCAGGCTGCCGGGTTAAGGATGTTCATAGGTGGTAACTGGCCGCTGTAGTAGGCTTTGGTGGCCTGTTGGCGCAGCTGGTAGTTAACTGCTTCCCTTCCATCAGCAGGAAGGCTGTTGAGGAGGGTTCTTCTTTGCGCTTCTTCCGTATTTTTCCTGGCTGTTTCAAGCAGATCATCCGGCGCTTTGTTGTTCACAAAATCACGCTCGAATTGTTCGCGGGTAGGGCGGGGTTTGAGGATGGTGGCCGGCAGGTAAGCAGTATCACTCACCAATAGTTGAATAACGCTGTATTGATTTTCGGTTAGATTTCTCGGAATTTCGATGGTACGGTCCTTAAAGCCAACGCTTGAAAACCGGATCCTGTCACCTTTGAGTACGGCTATTGAGAAGACCCCATCGTAGCTGGTAATTGTTCCGCGACCTTTGCCTTCCACGATCACGCTACAGGATGGAATGCCCTGCAGGCTGTCTGCCGTCATCACAACACCATACAACTGCACCACGGAATCGCGGTAAGGGCTGATCTGCTGCGACCATCCTTTTTGCAGCATGAACAGAGTAATCACCAGTAAAAAATATCGTAACAGTTTCTTCATCCGGTTCAAAAATACAAAGCCTTTGTACACAAAATTCACCCCGATATCTTTCTCACGTTAAATTCCGACAAAGTAAGGCTGCAAGCGGTTAACTTTGCCGCCAGAATTCTTTTTTAACAAAAACTTTCGTGATGACAGAAGCAGATATTCTCAAGGCCCTGGGTAATGTGCAGGAGCCCGATCTGGGTAAGGACCTTGTAACACTCAATATGGTAAAGGATATCGCCATTAATGGCAATGAAGTGAGTTTTACCATTGTATTAACCACCCCGGCATGCCCTATGAAAGATATGATGCGCACGGCCAGTGAGAATGCGGTTAAGATCCTCGTAAATAAAGAAGCCAAAGTACAGGTAAATTTCACCGCCAATACAACCACTAACCGGAAAGATAACCGGCAGGTATTGGCAGGCGTAAAAAATATTATCGCAGTAGTGAGCGGAAAAGGTGGGGTAGGAAAAAGCACGATCGCCGCAAACCTGGCGCTTGCTCTTTCAGAAGGCGGTGCAAAAGTAGGATTGATGGACGCGGATATTTATGGGCCCAGTGTTCCCATTATGTTTGGTGTGCGTGGCGAAAGACCCTTGATGAAGGATGTGAATGGCAAGGGAATGATCGTTCCGCTTGAGAAATATGGCATCCGCCTGATCAGTATCGGTTTATTGGTAGATGAAAAGAATGCAGTTGTTTGGCGCGGCCCAATGGCCAGCAGCGCCATCAGGCAGTTCATAACGGATGTTGAATGGGGTGAACTTGATTACCTCATCATCGATATGCCACCCGGCACAGGTGATATTCAGTTAACGGTGATGCAAACAATTCCTGTAACCGGCGTGGTAATTGTGAGTACGCCGCAAACTGTAGCGCTGGCCGATGCAAAGAAAGCCATTGCCATGTTCGGTCAAGCGCAGATCAATGTGCCGATAATTGGATTGGTAGAGAACATGGCTTATTTCACTCCGGCAGAATTACCCGATAACAAATATTACCTGTTTGGAAAAGAGGGTGGCAAACGATTAGCAGATGAATATGATCTTCCTTTCCTGGGACAGATACCGCTTGTTCAAAGTATTCGCGAAGGTGGCGATAATGGGGTACCGGCAATGGTAGGAGATGATGCGGTGAGTAAACAGGCATTGAGAGATTTTGTATCTGCTGCTGTGAGGAATATTGCAATCAGGAATGCGAATTTAACTGCAACAAAACCCGTGGAAGTAACTGTTTAGTTTTGCTATGATATTTCATAAAAAAACAGAAACTATTATGAACTTATCCAAAACAAGTTTTGTGCCCATGCTGATGATCAGCAGTGGTACTACAGATATTGGGTTTTATAAAAACGCTTTTAATGCCATCGAGCTAAGGCGCTGGAGCAATGATGACGGCAGTATTCATGTTGCAGAGCTTGAGATCGATGGAGCGATGTTCCATTTGCATGAAGAGAAACCTGAAAAGGGCCGTTTTACTCCTGCACAATATAATGGCGTAACCACAACAATAGGGTTGATGGTTGCGGATGTAGATAGTATCATATCTAAAGCTGTTGCGGCAGGCGCCAAAGAAGTTTCACCTGCGCAGGATTATGAATACGGGTATAGACAAGGGGAGATAATAGATCCTTTCGGGCATTGTTGGATCATTGAGCAGGTGATCTGATATTTCCATTCATCATTTTGCAGTGGCTACAGTTTTTTTTCTTTTATTATCTTCGATCCATGTATAATTTACCCCACTACAAAGAAAAAGACGCTGCTATTGTACTCGAGTTCATCAAAGAACATCCTTTTGCAATGCTGATGGGTGTTGATGCGGAACAGAGACCGGTTACCACACAGGTTCCTTTTTTATTTGTTGAAAGGGAGGGCCAATTATACCTGCGTGGACATATCATGAAAGGCAATGACCATCACCAGGCTTTTAGCACCAATAAAAATGTGCTGGCTGTTTTTACGGGGCCGCATTGTTATGTAAGCGCCAGTTGGTACACCAATCCACAGCAGGGTTCTACCTGGAACTATATGACGGTGCAGGTAAGGGGTGAAATAACTTATTTGCCTGAAGAAGAACTTCCCGGTTTACTTAATGAGCTGACATCCTTTTTTGAAAAAGAGAATTCTCTTGCGTCGTTTAAGCATATCCCGGATGATTATGTCACACGTATGGTAAAAGCGATCGTAGCGTTTGAAATAAAAGTAACCGGTATTGAACATGTTTTTAAGCTCAGCCAGAACAGGGATCAGCAAAGCTTCGAGACCATCCTGGAAAAACTCGGTGCCGGTGATGCAGATGCCCGGGCAGTAGCTGAAGAAATGCGCAAACGAAAAGATCAATTCTTCGCATAAAATAGTGATAGCAATTTATTAATTACAATTTTTCTTTCTTCGATCGAAAATCGTAATGCTTTGTGATATTAGATATTTGAAAATATTCTGTGTATCGCCAACGAATTAGGTAGTTGCTGATGAATGTGGTTTAAAGCTGGAACGCAAAGCCCGCTAAGAACCGCTAAGGACGCAAGGAAAACCTTTGCGTTCATTGCGAAACCTTTGCGGGCCTTGCGTTCCAGCTTTTCTCCAGGCATATAAAA
Organism: Sediminibacterium sp.; assembly: GCA_028288645.1. Lineage (GTDB taxonomy): Bacteria > Bacteroidota > Bacteroidia > Chitinophagales > Chitinophagaceae > Sediminibacterium. Next base: position 2,525 of record JAQBNJ010000226.1, on the reverse strand, counting down.
CTGCAAAAAATATATATCACACTTTTCGCGAACGCTTTTACCTCTACATCCCATTCCCCGCTCAATATTCATTTTTTTTTCTTTTCTCAAAACCGTTTCTTTCCCGCCACCGTAAGTGTATAGGTAAACAATTAAAAACTATAACAACAAATCATTATGAAAAAGATCGCTTTAATGCTGTTGTCTGCATTTGTTATCAATGCATCAATGGCGCAAATGGACAAACCTGTAACCGTAGGTGGTGCAGCTATGTATGCAACAAAAAACATTATTCAAAATGCAGTGAACTCTAAAGACCATACAACCCTGGTGGCTGCCGTAAAAGCCGCGGGTCTTGTTGAAACATTGCAGGGTATGGGACCTTTCACGGTATTTGCTCCAACCAATGAAGCATTTGACAAACTGCCCGAAGGAACAGTAGGCACTTTGGTAAAACTGGAGAACAAAGGAACACTGACAAAGATCCTTACCTATCATGTAGTAGCCGGAAAATGGAATGCTGAAGATATTGCAAAGATGATCAAGGACGGAGGTGGAACAGCTACGCTTAAAACGGTATCTGGTGGAACGCTAAAAGCCACGATGAAAGGAAACAAACTGGTATTGACCGATGAAAAAGGCGGTATGTCCACCGTGACCATCAAAGATGTTAATCAAAGTAATGGTGTGATACATGTGGTTGATACAGTGTTAATGCCTTCATAGTAAAACAGTGGAGCATAAAAATAAAAGCCGGTGTTTACTTACACCGGCTTTTATTTTGGATATTTGTACCGGTCGGACGCTCCAGCGGCCTGAACGGTGCAAATCAATATGAAAAAGATCATCATCACACTCGACGGTTATTCATCCTGCGGAAAAAGCACACTGGCAAGACAACTGGCCAATGAGTTGAACTATGTATTCATCGATAGTGGCGCCATGTATCGTGCGATCACCTTGTATTTTCTCCGGCAACATGTTAACTGGAAACACACAAGAGAAATTCACAAAGCGCTTGGTGAGATCACACTCGAGTTTCAGTATAATGAGCGAACCAACCAGAGTGATATGTTCCTCAACGATGAAAATGTAGAAGCGCTGATCCGCGATATGCTGGTGAGTGAACATGTAAGTGAAGTGTCTGCTTTAAAAGAAGTGCGTGAGTTTGGTGTGGCGCAACAACAAAAAATGGGAGAGAGCAAAGGTATCGTGATGGATGGAAGGGATATAGGCACAACTGTTTTCCCCGATGCAGAACTGAAAATATTTGTCACAGCCGATCCCGCCATCCGCGTGCAAAGAAGATTTAAAGAACTGTTTGCAAAGAATCCAAGCATCACCATAGAAGAAGTAAAGAATAACCTGGAAATGCGTGATTACATCGATAGTAACCGTGAATTCAGCCCGTTGCGTAAAGCAGACGATGCTATTGAGCTCGATAATTCAAATATGACACGGGAAGAGCAACTAGGTATTGCGCTTTCATGGGCAAAGGAAAGAATGCTGTAACGCGGTAGCTATTATCACAACTCGTTATCTGTTTCAAACAATATCTTGAACCGGTGTTTATCCAGGTTATCCGATGTAATCCGGAATTGGATCTTATTAATTCCTTTGGTAGCTTTTGTATCAGAGAATTCAGCTTTCCTGTATCCATTGCCACTGCTGAATTTATGGTCGGGGGTGAGCGCATCGTATGCCACTAATATTTTTGAGTAAGCTGCCTCTGCATCCTCCAGTTCATTAAATTCCAGCCATAATTTTACATCATATACCTGGATGCCTTTTCCATCGTGCAAACGCCGGCAAAAGAATTCTATTTTTCCATTTGTAATACGGCTGTTCAAATAAGGATGTGTGGTAAAAACAAAAGAATGTATTTCAAAACTATATTGCGTTTTGCTTCCACCACTTGAACCAAGATCGGCCGGTGTTATTTTTTTCTCAAGTAAGGATGGCAGATACAGTCGTAAAAAGGGACGGATAGCTGTATCCGGCTGATCCTGGAAAATATTAAAGAGAAGCTGGTTGGAATACGTGTCGACAGTCAGTGACTGGCTGTTTGCATCAGGCAACAAAACCACAAACAGTAAACCAGCCAGTAAACACTTTCGAAACATCTTTAAACGGGATTTTCTGAAACAAAATAAGCTTTTTTCATCATAAGTTTGATGGATAGCATGCTTCAGTGATAAAAGTTAGGATAAATTCTGCGTAACCACGCGTATTGTTACCGTTGTATTCAAACCCTTGACATCAATAGGTTGTCGTCATATTTTCCGCTACACAAATAATGAAATCTGCCCGCCCTTTGTTCTCCGCAAGAAGTGAATTCACATCTTTTTGCGATACAGTCGTGATCGTAGCATAGTTCAATCCCGGCTGTTTGTTCTTAAGATACCAAAGTATGCCCTCGTAATTATCCGAATGATAGGAGCCGTTGAAATGTAGGAACAGGCTGCCCGGTTTGTAATATTGCAAAATAAAATGCGCCATGGTGGCAACTTTAATGTCCTGCGCCTTTTGTAAATTATCACCGCTGT
>JAQBNJ010000168.1 GCA_028288645.1 Sediminibacterium sp. | reverse complement strand
TGAGTTTGCTGATGTTACCATTACAGGTAAGCGTATCTATATAGTAACCATTTGGATTGGTGGTAACTGTATGTGAGAGTAAGCAACCTTGTGCACTATCGGTAGAATATATTCTTACAGTTTTATTTGCGATCGCATGGTTCGCAGAATCTTTTACTGTGCCTTTTACGATCACTGTATTGGCGAACAGCTGAGTCTGTAGAAGGAGACCGAAAGCGATAAAAAGAAAGAGTAAAGTTTGTTTCATAAAATTGATGTTGGCTGTAATCTTAGATACCGGCCCGTTTCTGATTGCAGCCTGTCGCCTCTGATTTTTTTAACAGTTTTTTTCAATTAACCTCCGTTTTCGGGCGATAAAGCCTCAGAATCAGCCTTTTCCCTATTTCCAGCAATCCCTAATTAAAAAGGGCTTTCGTCTTTTTTTGACCGCCAATCCATACTTTTGCGCCTGTTCGAAAGCTATACATCTAAAAAGAAAATACAATGGCAACAACATCCGACATCAGCCGTGGCATGATCCTGAAACTAGACGGCAGTTTATATTCTGTAGTGGAATTTGGTGAGAACAAGACGGCACGCGCCGCAGCAAAAGTGTGGGCCAAACTAAAAGGCGTTGATAATAAACGTTCGATAGAGAAAACATGGAACAGTGGAGAGAATATCTTCCCGATCCGTGTTGAGAAAAAAGCTTTCCAGTTCCTTTATAAGGATGATACAGGGTATAACCTGATGAATAACGAGACCTATGAACAGATCTCATTGCCTGAGGAAATGATCGATTCACCGCAGTTCCTGATGGATGGATCGGAAGTATTTGTATTTATTAATACAGAGACCGAACAGCCTATCGGTGCTGAGCTTCCTGAAAAGATCGTTCTGAAGATCACTTATTGTGAACCCGGATTAAGAGGCGATACCGCAACCCGCGCCCTGAAAGCGGCTACCGTAGAAACCGGTACAACCGTAATGGTGCCGCTTTTCGTAGAAGACGGCGAACTGATCCGCGTGAATACAAAGGATGGTTCTTATGTAGAGCGTGTGAAAGAAGCAAAATAATTATTGCTGATAATATTTGAGAGGCTGTCTTATTAAAGGCAGCCTTTTTTTGTGCGCACAATGGCACGCTGATGACGCGGATCAAGCGGATTTGCACAAATCAGATCAGTTTTAATCCGTTTGATCCGCGTCATCAGCGTGCTATTTTTTGGTTTGAACTATGATCTGTCCCGATTTTATGGGCATATTATATGACTAATTCTGCAAAGTTCAGAAATAAAGAAAATCCCCGTTTTTATCAAAAAAGCCCTATTTTGCCCCACTATTTGACCGAAAAATACTGTTTTTACCCCTAAAATTGCCATTTATGGACTTAAAGCAAATTCACGAATTGATCAAGATCGTCAACAAAAGTAACATCGGCGAGATCAGTATTGAAGACAAAGATGGTAAGGTAACCATCAAGCAAAAAGAGGAAGCGGTAGTAACAGTAGCAGCGCCTCAACCGCAGGTATACACTACAGCTCCACAAGCAGCAGCTCCTGCACCCGCAGCGGCCCCTGCAGCACCGGCCGCAGCGCCAAAAGCCGACAACCTCGTAACCATCAAGAGCCCGATGATCGGCACTTTCTACCGCCGCTCATCTCCCGATAAACCCATATTCGCAGAAGTTGGAACTGAGATCACCCCGGGAAAAGTAGTATGCATTATTGAAGCAATGAAACTGTTCAACGAGATCGAAAGTGAGATCAAAGGAAAGATCGTAAAAGTGTTGGTGGAAGATGCGAGTCCTGTTGAATATGATCAGCCGCTGTTTCTTGTAGAACCTTCTTAGGATAATTTGAAAATGTGACAATTTGAAAATTTGAAAATGGTATCGTTATCATTTCAAATTCTTCAGTGTATGTCATTTTCAGATTTTCAAATTTTCAAATCCTCAAATTGAAAAAATGTTCAAAAAAATATTAATCGCCAACCGTGGAGAAATTGCACTTCGTGTGATCCGTACCTGCCGCGAGATGGGCATTAAAACGGTTGCTGTTTATTCCACTGCTGATAAAGACAGCCTGCATGTGAAATTTGCTGATGAAGCAGTTTGTATTGGTAAACCTGCGAGCGCTGACTCTTATCTGAATATCCCTCATATCATGGCTGCGGCTGAGATCACGAACGCGGATGCAGTGCACCCGGGTTATGGATTTTTGGCGGAGAACGCAAAATTCTCGCAGATCTGCGCCGACCATGGTATCAAATTCATCGGGCCAACACCAGAGATGATCAATAAGATGGGTGATAAGATCACCGCAAAAGATACGATGATCAAAGCCGGAGTTCCGGTGGTTCCGGGTGGTGAGGGTTTATTGGAAAGCGTTGACCAGGCGAAATCATTGGCGAAAGTAGTTGGCTATCCTGTAATATTAAAAGCGACCGCCGGTGGTGGCGGTAAAGGGATGCGCGTAGTATGGGAAGAATCTGAAATAGAAAAAGCTTACAGCACTGCCAAACAGGAAGCTGCGGCTTCTTTTAAGAATGATGGTATTTACATGGAGAAATTCGTGGAAGAACCAAGGCATATCGAGATACAGGTTGCCGGTGATCAATACGGAACCGTTTGCCATATGAGCGAAAGGGATTGTTCTATCCAGCGCCGTCACCAGAAACTGGTAGAGGAATCACCATCTCCTTTTATGACCCCCGAGTTAAGAAAGAAAATGGGAGAGGCCGCTATCAAAGCAGCATCAGCGATCAACTATGAAAGTGTTGGAACGATCGAGTTCCTGGTTGATAAGCACCGCAATTTTTATTTCATGGAGATGAATACCCGTATCCAGGTAGAACATTGCGTTACGGAAGAAGTGATCAATTTCGATCTGATCAAAGAACAGATCAAAATTGCAGCGGGCGAAAAAATATCAGGAAAGAATTACGAACCGCAGATGCATGCCATCGAGTGCCGCATCAATGCAGAAGATCCATACAATGATTTTCGCCCTTCACCGGGTAAGATCACCACGCTGCACACACCAGGCGGGCATGGTGTTCGCGTAGACAGCCACGTGTACGCTGGTTATGTGATCCCTCCTTATTATGATTCAATGATCGGCAAGTTGATCACCATCGCGCAAACACGTGAAGAAGCGATCGATACCATGTACCGTGCATTAAGCGAGTATGTGATAGAGGGCGTGAAAACAACCATTCCATTCCATTTACAATTAATGCAGAATGAAGATTTCAGGAAAGGAAATTTTACAACGAAATTTTTGGAATCGTTTAAGATGAAATAATTTTTTTAACACGAATTAGAACGAATTACACGAATTAAAACGCGTAATCACCGATTTGTTGACAATTCATGTGTTTACAGAGATCATTCGTGGTAATTCGTGTAATTCGTGGCAAAAAGATTCGTGTAATTCGTGTCTTCTATTTTGCCGGGTACAACTGGTGCTCCTTAAAAAACTGAATCACCGTTTCTATCTGCGCTTCGCTTATACCGGCGGCCCGATACCTGTTCTCCCGCTGTTTATACATCGCAACCGTTCTGCGGACCCTGTTGAAATCAGTTTCAGGTATGGCTGAAATATCCAGCGCTTCTTTTTGTTTCCAGACCTCGGTTTCAAACAACTGATCAGCCATGCGGCCGTTTCCCGTTTCGCCTAATGTCTGGATCAGTAATTTTCTCCAGGGCGTTTTGAACAGCAGCAGCGCACGTGGTGCTGCTAGTGTATCATATGCATGATTCACGGTTAACTCAGTAGCGGGGCATGAACTGGAACGTTTGTATTCTGCGATGGCTTTTGCCTGGTCGGCCGATAAAAAAGCTTTGTATTTTTTGGTTACTTCCTGTTGCAATTCTCCTGCGGTTGCAAAGCGTTCGTTGGTATTTGCATCAATGGTTATTTGTTGCTGTCTTGCCCAGAGGTCAACCTCGGCGATCTTGTCGGCCATTTCAGGCGAGATCTTAAATTGTTTGATCAATTCAGGCTTATCGCAGAAATTAAATAGTTCCCTTAATTCTTCAGGTGTGCGTTTTACCGCATCCTGCGCCAATAAACTTCCTGTAAAAAAACAGGTGATCAATAAGGGTATTAAAATAAGTCTTCTTTTCATATACATTAAATGTGTAACCGAAAATAAGCACATTTCAAAACATGGGTTCGTTAAAATAATAACGGCGCTTCAAAGGAAGCGCCGTTAATTATTTTAGATAGTGCGGTAAAATTATTTACCGCCGCCACCTGGACGACCACCGCCGCCTCGGCCTTGTGACATGATGTCAACTACTTTTTTAACAGCTTCTGCAGAAAGACCAGCTTTTGCCATTCTTTTCTCACGGGCTTCACCAACCTCTTTCATTTTTGCAGCTCTTTCTTCTGCAGGTGTATCCCTTGTCATACCAGCCATCATAGAACGATCTCCATAGATAGCAATAACAGAATCAGTTTGAGCGGGAGTTAAACCGACTGGAGCCAATCTTTCTTTCTGCTGGGCGATACGGGCAGCAAGCTGCTCTGGAGTCTGTTGACCACCACCACCACCTTGAGCCATTGCAGTTGTTACTGAGAAGCAAACAACTACGGCAACGAATGCGATTACTTTTTTCATACAAGTACGTTTTATTTGTTTTTAAGAATAGGAAAAGTACTGCTTTTGTTTTTCTCTTCCCAAGTTTTTTCGGTGGAAGGCTTACTATTGTCGGCATTCCCCAATTAACATTTTTTTAATGTGGGGAAACAAAAAGCCCCGTTCTTTAGAATAAGAACGGGGCTCAATTGTTTAGGTCAAAAACCTGTTTATCGTAAGAATAACATTTCGCGGTATTTAGGCAGCGTCCAGATATCATCGTCTACCAGGTGCTCCAGTTTATCCACACTGTAACGGATCTCGTCAAAGAAAGCAGCTTTTACCTGGCTCTCATAGGCAATCGCCTTAGTGCGGGTGTCGGAGATATTGTTTACGATCTTGCGTGCCTCAACCATTTCATTCACTTTAACATGAATGATCTGGATATGGTCGCTCACCGATTTCAATATTTCCAGCTGGCTCTTATAAGCGCTTTCAGGCAGACCGGCTGCTTTGAGCCCATTGATATTTGCCAACAATTCGTTCTGGTATTTGATCGCAGAGGGCAATATATGGTTGATGGCCAGGTCGCCCATGATACGGGCCTCGATCTGTACTTTTTTGATATATTTTTCCAGTTCAATCTCATGTCTTGCTTCCAGTTCAGTATGTGAATACACACCATTTGATTCAAACAGTTTTTTGGCTTTGTCTGAAACCATTGCATCCAGCGCAATCGGTGTGGTCTTCAGGTTAGGCAAGCCACGGCGTTCTGCTTCATGATGCCATTCGTCGCTGTAACCATCTCCTTCGAACAATACTTTTTTGCTTTCTACAATGTATTTCTGGATCACCTGCATAATGGCGATCTCTTTCTTATCACCTTTTTCGATCAGGGC
>JAQBNJ010000164.1 GCA_028288645.1 Sediminibacterium sp. | reverse complement strand
ACCTCGTACTTCGTACCTGGTAATTTGTACCTCATAGTTCGTACTTGTTCAATCCCTACCTTTGCTCCTCGAAAATGCTCCATTATGAATGAAAAATTTGTAACCCGCATTGCCGGGGAACTGAAAGAGATAGAAACAGCCGGGCTGTTCAAAAAAGAACGCATTATTACCAGCGAACAGGGCCCCGAGATCGTAGTGAACGGGAAAAAAGTACTGAATTTCTGCGCCAATAATTATCTCGGCCTTTCTTCTCATCCCAAAGTAATTGAAGCTGCACACAAAGCCATTGATACACATGGCTATGGAATGAGCAGTGTGCGTTTTATCTGCGGCACGCAGGATATTCACAAAGAACTCGAACAAAAGATCGCCACATTCCTCGGTACAGAAGATACTATATTATATGCCGCAGCATTCGATGCCAATGGCGGTGTATTTGAACCCTTGTTTGGAGAAGACGATGCGATCATCAGCGATGCACTGAATCATGCATCCATTATTGATGGTGTTCGTCTATGCAAAGCACAGCGTTTCCGGTACGAGCATAATAATATGGATGATCTCGAATCCAAATTAAAGGAGAGTGCAGGTTGCAGAAGCCGCATCATTGTTACAGATGGTTCTTTCAGTATGGATGGAACGATCGCGCAACTCGATAAGATCTGCGACCTGGCGGATAAATATGATGCGATCGTAATGATCGACGAGTGCCACTCATCAGGCTTCCTGGGAAAAACGGGACGCGGCACACACGAGTATAGAAATGTAATGGGTAGGATCGATATCATCACGGGTACATTGGGTAAAGCATTAGGAGGAGCGAGCGGTGGATTTACATCCGGAAGAAAAGAGATCATTGAAATGTTGCGCCAGAGAAGTCGCCCTTATCTTTTTTCAAATACTGTGGCGCCAAGTATCGTAGGTGCATCCATTGCTGTGCTGGATATGCTTACCGAAACTACAGAACTCCGCGATCAGCTCGAGTACAACACAAAATATTTCCGCAGTAAAATGACTGAGGCCGGATTCGATATCAAACCCGGCGACCACCCCATCGTTCCTATCATGTTATATGATGCAGTAGTGGCACAAAATTTCGCGGCTAAATTATTGGAAGAAGATGTATATGTGATCGGGTTCTTCTTCCCTGTAGTAGCGAAAGGGTTAGCCAGGATCCGGGTTCAGTTGAGCGCCGCACATAAACAGGAGCATTTGGATAAGGCCATTGCAGCGTTTACAAAAGTTGGTAAAGAACTTGGTGTGCTTAAGAATTAGTAATTGAATACAAAAGAAACTATGAAAATAAAACCGACCAACATAAAAACACTGCTTTTATTACTAATTGCTAATTACTCATTACTAATTATCTCCTGCTCTCCCAACAATGTGAAGGTTGACAACAGCTTAAAGAAATATTTTGATGAGAATGGTGTGACCGGCACATTTGGTTTGTATGATAATGGCACAGGTCAATTCATTATTTATAATCTTTCCCGATTTAAAGATTCTGCTTTTTTACCTGCTTCTACTTTTAAAATTGTAAACTCATTAATTGGGATAGAAACCGGAAAGATCACCAATGAAAAAATGATGATCAAATGGGATGGCGTGATTCGCACATTTCCTGATGGTGATACAGCCAAGGCATGGAACAAAGACCTTACCATGGAAGAAGCGTTCAAAGTATCCGCTGTTCCTTATTACCAGGAAGTAGCGAGGCGCATCGGGAAAGATACTATGCAACACTGGCTAGACAGCCTGAAATACGGCAGCAAAAAGATCACAACAAAGATCGATACCTTCTGGCTCGACAATTCTCTTAAGGTTACACCCGATGAAGAAATGGGTCTTGTTAAAAAATTATATTTCGGCCAGTTGCCTTTCCAGAAACGCACCCAGGATATTGTAAAGAAAGCCATGCTACAGGAAGACAATGCGAATTACAAACTCAGCTACAAAAGTGGATGGGGGTTTCTTGAAAATGGAAAATCACTTGGCTGGATAGTAGGCTGGATAGAAGAGAACAGGCATCCTTATTTTTTTGTATTGAATGTTGAAGGTGCGCATGACGCAAAACTTGGTACGATGCGGCTGGATATTTTGAAAGGTATTTTGAAACAAAATGATTTCTTTGAAGGGAAAAGGTAACCTATTTTAATATGTAGAAAACAATACCCGTTTTGGGGAAAATAAAGATCACGATCTTATCTTTTTATATTTACCCGCTCTGCTAAAACGGGCTCTTTTGATCGAAGTTCTTCCAGAGCAAGCTTTATCTCTTCCCATTTTTTCATAGTTTTTTTAGTTATCTGCAGGTTATCCTTCTTACTGTAAAAATCAAGGATATTTTGTTTTTCGGCAAGACTCACCGAATCAAAATGTGTTGCTTTGAGTTTTAATACCCAGTCGCCATAACAGGCATCTGCCAGTAAATATTCTCCCGCTTCTGTTTTTTTACCGGTATCGTAATCAATGTTTACCAGTTGCGGTGCTTCAGGCGTCATTTCTTTGATATAGGTTGTATAGTGATAAAATACTGTATCAAAACTCTGTATGTATAATTTTTCCACTTCAGGAGAAGGTGTTTTAAATCGCAATGCCTTCAGTGGTCCCACTTTAGGAAGTATCCTGATAGCAAATGAAAAGAACCAGGCGCCGATCCCGGGTTTTTTATGTTCCTTTCCAAACTCCTGGTAATAATTGGCACGTTTCATTTTATAAATGAATTTTCGGCCGGTCATGCCTGGAGTTGCTTTTTCAATATCACTCTTTTTCAATGCCCATGCTACTTTGGTAATGCCAGGCATCAGGCTCTGTACACTCCACCGGAATGTTGATACAGCCAGTGAGAAATTTCCGAAAACTTCTTTTAATTCTAACCCATATGTTTTGCGGAAAGCCCTTTCCAGAACGGGCTCCGACACTTTAAAACCAATATAATCATGATAAGTAGTAGACGCATAGTTTCCGCGGGCAGTTTGTAATACATCAAAAGAAAATTCTGTTCTTAAATGTGATGTTTTGTCTTCAGCATAGGTAACTGTATCGCCAAATTTTGCACGCATTTTAGGATAAGTTATGGGAACGCTTCTATTGGTTCCAAGCAAATGACCATACCTATCGGCGTTATAATGACATAGCGCACCCAACGAAAATGCATACTCATTTATGTCCCGCGCTTCGGTTAGTAAACAAACTACAAAATCTCCGCTTCTTGCATAATGTACCAGGTTGGTAAACAGTGCGCTTCCGAAAGGATAATAACCCATATCAGGTGCAACTGCGCCGCCATATGCATAAGCGTGTGCTTCTTTTAGTTGGTCGGGCGTAGCATCGGGGAACCGCTGCTTCAGCAATGGCACAAGGAATTTTTCCCAACTGGCATCAATAATGGCTTCGTGTGTAAGCACAGAATAGGCCTTACAGTTTGAGATACTGAACTGGCAAAAAAGAAAGATCAAACAAATAAGCCTGGCGGCGTTCTTTTTCATTAGTGAAACTATTTAGAATGGCTTTTGCCATATTCTATACTGCAATAAGAAGGCCATACAAAAATCGCCAATATTGCCATTGCGACTGATAAAGCTGCTTCCGTTCTGCTTAATGGTTTCTGTTCAAAACGACCGTTTTAGAAAAGGTTACTGAGATCGTTAATTTATCTTCCCCTAAGGATTATTTGAGGCATTTGTCTGCCATATAACTGCTAATTTTGCAGAACATTTTATGAT
>JAQBNJ010000472.1 GCA_028288645.1 Sediminibacterium sp. | reverse complement strand
CTGATACTTTATTAGGATTGTTAATTCGCCAAACTCCGGAAATCTACCGGCACCAGTTTACTTACACCGGGTTCCTGCATTGTTACACCATAGATCACATCCACAGCGCTCATGGTTTGTTTGTTGTGGGTTACGATGATGAACTGTGAATTATCACTGAACTTCTTGATCATCTGCGTGAACTTGCCAACGTTGGCATCATCCAATGGTGCATCCACCTCATCCAGGATACAGAACGGCGCGGGTTTGATCAGGTAGATGGAAAACAGTAATGCTGTTGCGGTTAATGTTTTCTCTCCTCCACTTAACTGTGTGATGGAAGACGGACGTTTACCTTTTGGTTTTGCAATGATCTCAATTCCAGTTTCTGCAAGGTTCTCAGGATTTACGAGAATCATATCAGCCGTATCTTCTTCGGTGAACAATGCTTTGAACACTTTCTGGAAATTCTCACGCACCTGGTTGAAGGTATCAAGGAACTGCTGGTTGGCAGTGGCTTCCACTTCCTGTATGGTTTGCAATAAACTTTCTTTGGCTGATACGAGATCATTCTTTTGCTCGAGGATGAACTCGTAACGTTTTTTCATTTCGGTATACGCTTCAATAGCGGTCGGATTCACTTCACCCATATTCTCCAAACGCTTGCGCATCCTGTCTGAGCTTGATTGCAATTCTTCAAGTGCGGTATCGGTAGTTCTTTCCTGGTCAAGAATTTCATCCAGTTCTACTTTGAACTCAACGATCAGTCTTTCTTTCATTCCTGCCAACTGTAGTTTCAGTTCATTCAGTTTATCCTTGATCTCTGTTACCAGGTGATCGATCATTTCCTTGCTCTTCACTTTCAAACGCAGCTCACTTTCTTTTGCCTGTAAGGCATTACGCAGATTATAATAAGTTTGATCCGCTTCATTCAACTGTTTCTCTTCGCTTTCTTTCTTGCGCAACATTTCCAGCAACATTTCTTCCGAGCCGATCAATGCTTTTTCACCTTCTTCAATATTGGCTGAAGCTTCAGATAATTGCGTGGTGTTATTGCTGATCTGAACATGCAGGTCGTTCAATTGGTTTTCCTTGAACACCATTTCCTGTTTCAAAGTACTGATCTTGCTTTGCTGCCTGGTCAACTGCAGGTTGGTCTCATTGTATTGTACCGATGCAAAATTATATTCGTATTCAGAGGATTGATAGTCCTGTTCAACCGTTTTTAATTCTTCCGTGGTTGCCTGCAACTGCTCATTCAGCGTATGAAATTCTTCACGTGTGGCGGCGATGGCATCATGCTCGGCCTGTAAGCGTTGCTCAATATCTTCGAGGCGCTGTAAACCATTCTGCTGTGCAGCCTGCAGGTTTTCCATGCGGTTCTTCGCAGCAAATACCTGGTTGGTCAACTGGTTGATCTCGTTCTCTGTTTGTTTGATGGCGTTCTCTTTCAGCTGGTCGTTGAAGGCGATCACTTCATTGTGTTTTGCCTGGATATCAGATTTCAGCAGGTTTACGATGGCTTCCTGGTCAGAAATTTCTTCTGATAATTTTTCAAGGTTCTTGGCACGGCCGATTTTCTTTCCTTCAAACAAACCAATACTTCCGCCGGTCAATGTGTATTTTCCTTTTACATATTTACCGTGCTTCTCAAGAACAACCGCACCATTACTATTCGCGATGGCTTCTTCGTTTTCAGCTATGTAAACATTGCCTAAAAGATATTCTGCCAGTTTACGATATTGTTCATCCACTTCAATCACATCCATTGCTTTGATGGTATCGGCAGGTTGGTGTGTTTCTGTTTTGTGGTTCTCAAATTTCTCCAGCATGAAGAAATTTGCTTTTCCTTTTTTATGTGCATCAAGTAAATGGATAGCCTGCAAACCTTCTTCGAGGTTATTCACTACATAATAGTTCAGGTAAGGTTCGAGTACATTCTCAACAGCTGTGCGGTATTCTTCTTTTACATAAATGATATCAGATAAAATAGGCGCCGCATGGTTCCATTCAGGATTCTTGTGCAGGAACTTGATGCTCTCAGGATAGCCTTCCATTGAGTCGATCAGGCTCTTCAGCAAATTGAACTCATTTCTTTTTGAATCCAGTTTACGGTTCTCTTCATTGAGTTCGTTACGCAATACTTCCAGCTGCGCCTGTGTTTCAAAGATCTGCTCTTTGGTTTTTTCCTGGTGTTCCTGTAATTGCTGCAGGTCTATGCGTTTTGCATCGAGTGTGGCTTCTTTTTCTTCGAGTTCAACACTTAATTGCTGGAGTTGCGATTCGCGATTTTGTTTTTCTTCCGTGAGCTGTGTCTGCGCCCTTTGCAGGTTCATGATCGATGTATCGGCAACGGCTACTTTCTTCTCCGCATCAAACTGGCTACGTTGAATTTGCTGGTAACGGTTACGCAAAGCATCCACCCCACTTCTTTTTTCATCGAAGATGCGGCGTTTGTCTTCCACGTCAAATTTTGTAGCCTCTACTTTATCCTGCAGTTCGAGCAAATTGGCTTCTTCTTCACCAACCTGTATCTGCGTGTATTGGATAGAATCGCCGATGGTTTTTAACTGTCCTTCTGCTTTCTGCAAAAAATCTTTCAGGCTGCCTTCTTTTTCTTTCAGGTAATGCAGTTTCTGCGTAGCGAGGTTCTTTTCATTTTCCTTGCTGCGAAGCTCCTGCAGGTATTCGTTGAATTCGTGCTGCATGCTTTGCAGGGCACGTTCTTTTTCAATGAAACCAACTTTATCCTGCTCTATCGCCGCTTCATCTGTAGCGATCCCGGCTTCGAGTTGTATTCTTTTATCCGTTTCAGCTTCCTGCTGTTCGTTCAGATTCTTGTAGGTAATGTTGAAACCTTCCAATGAAGCTTTAGCCAGTTCAATAGCAACTTCTTTGTATTCTTTTTTGATCTCGTAGAACTTTTCGGCTTTCTTAGCCTGGTTCTCGAGCGTTTTCAACTGGTTGTTGATCTCGAACAAAAGATCTTCGATACGGGCAAGATCCTGCTCGGTGGCATCTAATTTATTTTTCGCTTCTTTCTTACGCGTTTTGTAGATGGTGATACCTGCGGCCTGTTCAAGCATCCTGCGGCGGCTATTCTCTTTGTCTTTGATGATATCATCTACCATACCCAGTTCGATGATGGCATAGCTATCAGTGCTTACACCGGTGTCTAAGAAAAGATTATGAATATCTTTCAATCGGCAGGTCACATCATTCAAACGGTATTCGCTTTCGCCGTTCTTATAAAAGCGGCGGGTAACGGTTACGGTATTGAATTCTGTTGGCAATAAATTCTTGGTGTTCTCGAAAGTGAGGCTCACTTCGGCGAGTCCGCTTGGACTTCTTGTTTTACTCCCGTTAAAAACCAGCGCATCTAAATTCTCACTTCTCAGTGCAGATATTTTTTGTTCACCTATTACCCAGCGTATGCTATCGATGATATTACTTTTACCACAACCATTCGGCCCGATGATACCGGTGATCCCCTCATCAAAACTGACCACGGTTTTATCAGCAAAACTTTTGAATCCTTTGATTTCTAATGACTTTAATCTCACGTCTGATCCTTTTTAAGTACCTGCGAACTTACAGTAAATGGGGTACAAATGTAGAATTGAAAAAATAGCTGTGGAGAATAGGTGGAGAAGTAGCCACCCGGCCCCCCGAAGGATGAGCTACAATAACATACCATATTGAATATAAGTGACTTACAATCATTGATTGATTTTTTTAGAAGAAGTACTTTTTCATGACCATAACCACATTTTTCTTATGGTTTTTGAAATCTATCTTCCAAATCCTGGCTTAGTATATTTGTTTACAACCCGACCCATTTGCCAAAGATCATTTTCACCGTAACCAACGACCTCAGCTACGACCAGCGCATGCATCGCATTGCCGGAACTATGGCCGCTGCCGGTTATGATGTGTTGTTAGTTGGAAGGAGAAGAAAAGCATCAGTTGATCTTATCCAACAGCCATTCCGGCAAAAAAGATTGAGATGTTTTTTTGAAAAAGGATCGTTGTTTTATGCGGAATATAACCTGCGCTTATTCTTCCTCCTTCTTTTCCAAAAAGCCGATATTATTTGCGCGATCGACCTGGATACGATCCTGCCCGTTTATTTTGTTACCGCCATCAAAAAGCAAAAAAGGGTGTATGATGCACATGAGCTGTTCACTGAACAGAAAGAAGTGATCAGTCGCCCGTTTATTCATTAGTTCTTGTTGATGGTTGAAAGATTTGCGGTGCCCAGGTTCAAACACGGCTATACCGTGAATGGATTTATTGCGGATGAATTATTTAAAAGATATCAGGTGCAATATGTAGTGGTAAGAAATCTTCCGCGTTTAACATTGTTGCCGAATACTGTTGAGCACAGGGAGAAATGGATACTATACCAGGGAGCAGTAAATGAAGGCCGATGTTTTGAAACACTGATACCCGCGATGAAATTCGTGACTGCAAAATTAGTGATCTGTGGTAATGGCAATTTTTTTGAACAGGCGGTTGCGTTGGTTAAACAACACCAACTCGAATCAAAGATCGAATTCATTGGATATGTTGCACCTGGTGAATTAACACAGTTAACTCCTACGGCTTATTTCGGCCTTACGTTGTTTGAATCAAAAGGAATGAACCAATACCATTCATTGGCCAACCGTTTTTTTGATTACCCAATGGCGGGCATCCCGCAGGTTTGTGTGAACTACCCGGAATATGCCGCTATCAATAAGGACCATACTATCGCTTACCTGATTGATGATACAAGCTCAGAAGCCATTGCCGCCGCAGTGAACAATTTACTCTCGGATGATGTTCTCTATAAACAGCTCAGGCTGAATTGCCTTGCAGCAAGGAATATTTTGAACTGGGAACACGAACAGCAAAGACTGCTTGATTTTTACAAGCATTTATAGTTTGGAGAAACACTTACATATCATATCATTCAACGTTCCTTATCCTGCAGACTACGGGGGTGCAGTGGATGTTTTTTATAAACTGAAAGCTTTGCATATGCAGGGGATACAGATCCATTTGCATTGTTTTACTTATGGCCGCAGCGAACAACCGGAATTAAATAAATATTGTGTCTCGGTTAAATATTATGAACGACACACCGGCCACAAAGGAGTTTCAAACACATTGCCCTATATCGTTTCGAGCAGGAAAAATGAAAAGCTACTACAGGATCTTTTAAAAGATGATCATCCAATATTAATGGAAGGAATACACAGCACCTGTCTTTTATTAGACAAACGTTTTAGCGACCGCAGATGCTTTGTAAGACTACACAATGCAGAGTTTCAATATTACCGCGATCTATGCGGCAGCACTTCATCCCTCATCAAAAAAATGTATTACTGGATGGAGAGTAAGTTGTTGAAAGTGTATGAAAAAAAGATCGCTAACAAAGCGATGTTCTTCGGCATTACAGAAAAAGATACAGCCGTTTACCGGGATGAACTGTATTGCAAAAATATCTGCGAGCTCCCGCTTTTTATACCTGATTGGCACGTACAATGTCCCGAAGGAATGGGCGCTTTTTGTTTATACCATGGCGACTTAAGCGTTGATGCGAACGAGAAAGCCGCCATATGGCTATTGGAAAAAATATTCAGCAAACTCAATGTTCCTTTCGTGATCATGGGAAAAAATCCATCTGAAAAATTATATACCCTTGCGCAGGAGAATGGCCACACCTGTCTCGTAGCAAATCCTTCCGAGAAAGAATTGCAGGATATGATCAGCAAAGCGCATATACATGTGCTTCCTTCGTATACAACCACAGGCATCAAGATAAAACTGGTGAATGTATTATTCAATGGCAGGCATTGCGTGGTGAACGATGCAACGGTTGCGGGAAATGGGCTGGCTTCTGCTTGTCATATCGGAACTACGGCTAATGCTTTCAGGGAGATCATTGCGCAGTTGTATCATCAGCCGTTTACGCAGGATGAGATAGCTTTAAGAAAACAGTTGTTGGAGGGTTATTTTAATAATGAGG
>JAQBNJ010000462.1 GCA_028288645.1 Sediminibacterium sp. | reverse complement strand
AAAAAAAAGAATTGCCCGTATTGGTTTGCATGGGTAATGAGAGAGACACGCATTCCCTTTTCGCCAGCCACAACATTTTTGCTTTCCTGCATACACCGTTCAGTTATGAACGCGTGCTTTCACTGATACAAAATATCGAACTATATATGTTACAATTATCCAGCCGCACTGCGGAAAAAAGAGATTATGTATTTATCAAATCGGAATACAAGCTGATCAAGATTAATCTTTCTGATATCCTGTACCTGTCGGGACTAAGGGATTATACACAGGTATTCCTAAAAGGAAAATTATCACCACTCACCACTTTGCAGAACCTACAAGATTTTGAGGCGCGCCGTCCTGAGAACAGTTTTATCAGGGTACATCGATCTTATATTGTTTCATTGAGCCAGGTGGATTCTATCAGCCGGAATGAAATATCCATCGGCACACATACCATCCCCATCGGCAATGCATACAGGCAATTGCTGGATGATATGATCACGAAAAATTCTTAACCGATCTCTGCGAAAACATCTGTTTTCGCAGAGAGGTCATCTTTTGATCTCACAACTATCAAGCTCCTTCAATGATATCACCGGAAATTTGCTGTACTTCATTTTTGCGATAACCAGCCTGCCAATAGTATTCGCTTCTGCTTCTGAACAAAAACCTTTCCTGCCATTAGCTGCCGGGATATACTCCTGGTGTATGTATAGCGAATCATTCGTGTACACATCATAACCCCAGCCAACCGGTGTATGAAATGTGATAAGCGAAATCTTCACTTCACCTGCATGCTCCCGGTATTCTTTTTTTAAACGCGTGAATGCAAAGAACAAAAGAGCCAGTGCAAACAACAGGTATGTCCAGTTTTTTTTAATCATAGGAATTATAAGCAATGTCCGGTTGAAATTCATCGATATCATCAAAATAATAGGTACTGTTCCTTCCTGTGGCAACAAATCCCCTGCCTTTTACAGTGAATGCAACCGCACCGCTTCGCTCTGCGCGCTCATAACTTGTTTTGCGTGTCCATGCATCTGTTGCAAAATCATATTCCCAGGTTTTCTTGACGTATGATCCATTCTCACCCGCTGTAATATATCCTTTACTGCCTATCACAAATGCCACAGCATTACTGCGAATAATATCAGAATAATCATCATCATAGGTATCGGAACTGGTATTGGAAATATCCCTGAGTTGTGTCCACGCACCGGTAGCGGGATCGTACATCCAGAAATCGCCGACGGCTGTTCCGTTGTTGATGCCTGTTAGAACATACGCTTTGCTATTATACACAAATGCCACAGCGCCTGAACGCTTGCTTCCGCCGAGACTTACTTTTTGTGTCCATACGCCACTGTTGTTTGTACCGCCCGTTGGTGAGAACTCCCACATGTCTTTTGTGTAACCGCCATCAAAACCGGTGGAGATATAGGCTTTATCGCTGATGGCAAAAGCTACCGCATCATATCTTGCCGTACCTGCAAAATCCGCTTTTCTTGTCCATGTATTTGTTGCAGGGCTATATTCCCAGTTATCGTTTAAACGGTTCAATCCATCATAACCGGTGGCGATATATCCTTTGCTGCCAATGCTGAAACCCACTGCAGAATTTCTAGCCACGCCTGGAAACTGTGCGCGTTGGGTCCAGAAATTTTTTACCGGATCGTAGGCCCAGAAATCTGTATAGCGATTAGTGCCATCAAAGCCTGTACCGATATAAGAAGTATCGCCAATGGTAAATGCCACCGCCTCTGTGCGCGCATTGCCTTCAAATTCAGAACGCTTTAACCAGTTACCACTTGAATCACTATCGGTTGTATCGGTGCTTTTGGAACAGGAGAACAAAACCAGCGCAACACTTGCCGGTAAAAAGAATAAGTACTTTAATCGCTTCATGTATGAAATTTTGATTGAAATTATCTGCCAACGGTTTCGCTAAATCGTTAAAATGGATTTTCGATGCATATTCAAAGACGAATGATGTGATTTTATCGGCGAAAGATTTTGGAGTGAATGGTGAGGAGTGAATAGTCAATAATGAATAATAGTTTATTGCCCCATTCACTACTCACTGCTCACTCCAACACTCGCAGATAAATATCAACACCTCATCGGTACAATCAACTGATTAATCCATACTAACAATTCTGTAACAGGAGGGCGGCCTATTATTGTGTTGTTCGGATCAAGAAATTTTTCACACTGTGTCAACCAATGTCAATGCATTTTAAACGAGTTGTTTTTGTTTTCCTGTTTTTTTCAACTGCCTTATTCGCCTGTACAAAAGTGGATATACAATTTGGCGATCAATACCTCGATAACGGGTATACACAGGTGATCAAAGTAGATTCTTTTGCCGTGGATCTTTCCACAGTGTACGTGGATTCATTTGTTACCTCAGCCAAAGGTGTTTCGATGATCGGCGCGTATAATGATCCCGTGTTTGGACAGATAACAACCAAAAGTTATTTTGAGGTCATCCCGCCAACTTATTCAGACCCGTATGTTGCCGATTCATTTAAAGCGGCCATCTTCGATTCAATTGCATTGGTGCTTAAACCGGATAAATCCTATATAGGCGATACAACAAAACCAATCCAAATCAACGTGCATCAATTGTCTGAGCCCATCGTTCCCTATGATAATTCGTTATTGATCCTTCATAATACCCGGTCGTTTGATGTAATGCTTAAACCATTGGGTTCAAAAACTGTGACTGTAAGACCCAATGCAAATGAGCTTATCACGATCAGGCTTGATGATAATTTTGGAAAGGACCTGCTAAAGAAATACCAGGACCCCAATGATGCAGATGTAAAAAACAGTGATGCCTTTCTGCAATACCTGTATGGATTTCGCCTGAGCACCACGGGTGCCAGCCAGTTGATCTTTGGTTGCAGTGATAGTGTTATCCTGAGGTTGTATTATAAAAGACAAGGATTGTATGCGTTGGACAGAACAGTGGACCTGGTACTCGGCAATAAAACTCATCAGTTTAACCAGGTAACTGTAGACAGGTCCGCAACGGTATTAAACAACCTGGCTGCTTCAAAGGAAATTAACAGTACGGTTACAAACAATACGGCTTATACAATGTATGCAGCGGGCGCAATGGCCAAGATCCGTTTTCCAACGATAAGAGATGTGTTGAAATTGCCGAACTACACGAAAATATTAAAAGCCTCGCTGATCGTGAGGCCGATACGTGGTACGTATGGCACCGGATCTTATACGTTGCCACCGCAACTCCGTTTGTCAACCACAACACAATTGAACCAGATCGGTAATGATCTCACGTCTATCAACAGTGAAGGAAGTGCTGAATTACAAACGGGCGACCTGACCGTAGATAATTTATACGGAGAAAACACCAACTACGTGTATGATCTTACCCAATATATCCGTGCCATGCTGCTTGATGCAACCGTTAATGCCAATGGTTTGCTGCTGATACCGTATAGCCCGATAATGGAAACACAATTCAACCGGCTGGTAATGGGAAACCGAAATAATAGTGAAGGGAAAATGGAACTACTTATAATTTATGCTTCCGTACAATAAAACGTTTATGATCAGGAGACCGATATTTTTTTGTTTGATGGGTTGTTTTTTTTCAGTGATAAAAATGCATGCGCAAAACAATACTTCACCCTATTCCATGATCGGGATTGGTGATATTGAAAAAAGCATGTTCGATCGTACATCGGGGATGGGGCATGCGGGATTGGCCCTGTCGTCTAACCGTTTCCTGTTCCAGGGAAATCCTGCTTCTTATGCGAAACTGGATGAGCATTTTTTTTATTTTGAAGTGGCAACGCGGTATAAATCGATCAGTTATTCAGGAGCGCCGATCACGGATCCTGCACAGAGCTTTTCGGCCGATATGCAGTTTAAAAAAATTGCGCTGGCTATCAAACCCAAAAAACATTGGGCCATTAGTGTTGGGCTGATGCCATTCAGTACATCTAATTATTCTTTTTACGGAAATAAGAACATACAGGGCAGTAATCTTACAACGAGCGCTTATTATGAAGGAACGGGCAGCACCAACCAGTTTTATGTAGCTAACAGCTTTGAAATAACAAAAAATCTTTCGGTTGGCTTGCAAACCTCCTATCTTTTTGGCCAGTTGCAGGAAACAGAAACCATTGCAGGAAATATTTCAGACAGTGTATTGAGCACCAACCGGAATATCTTTATTGGTAATCCTTATCTCAAACTCGGTATACAATACAAGACAAAGATCAATAAGCAATGGGATCTTGCACTGGGAGCAACGATATCGAATAAAACAAGATTGAAAGCGGACTATAATTTACTGGTGAAAGATGGTACTTCCATCCTGGTGAACAACGAATATTACAAGTCTGATTATTTTACCATACCGGTAACCTATGCAGGCGGAATTGCGGCAACCTATCAAAACACATTCACTTTTGCCCTCGATTATAACTACCAGGGATGGAGCAGCCTCAATTATAAAGGCATCAGTTATTCATTGGTGAACAGCCAGAAAATTGCGGCCGGTGTTGAGTACTCAAAAAAACTCAGCTATCTCAATCAATCATTTGAAAAATATTTTTTCCAGGGGGGATTTTTTTACAATAATTCTTACCTGCGCATCGCCGGGCAACAATTAACAGATGTGGGCGCTACTATCGGTGCAGGCGTGCAATTGGCGAGAAGCGGATTGGGTTTACAGGGCGCGTTGGAAATAGGCACAAGGGGAACCACCAACAATGGCCTGATCAAAGAAAAATACACACAGTTTAATATAACCATCAGCTACCGGGATTTCTGGCTATCGCGTAAGATGAAAAAATATGACTGAGGTAGTTAATAATTAATAGTGAATAGTTAATAATTATGACCACCGCTTTTCAATTATTAACTATTAACTCTATAAGCTCGTTTGGCTTGGTAATCCACGCCGGCATTTAGATTAACTAAGGGAGCGGGGGAGTATTCTTACTTCCCCAATTTTTTTCCCCCTATGGCATAAGTATCGCATTTATCTTTTTACCTTCATCTGATGAAGAGTATACTGATCGCCTGCCTGGTCCTGGTGTTATCACAAACCATGGCGCAAAATACAATGCCGCGTTATACACTAGGAAGATCCGGTGGAAAATTGCCTGCCCTTTTATACGGACAGGGCGCCGACAGGCTGGGTGGCGCCAAGATCGGTTATATTGATACGAATGTGATCCTGCGCGTGATAGATTCTACCAAAGAGTTTTATAACATACAGCTGTCAAAATTTCATACTGCTTATATAGAAAAAGCGTATATGAAATTTGATAGTATACCGGCAGAAAAACCATTTTACCTGACGAATTCTTTTATCGCGAAAGCTGATACCACGCAGGGCGATACCACGCATGATATTGTAGCGATCAGCATGGAAGAAAAACTGCCTTATAAAAGCTGGATGGAGATCAATCCATCAAAGATCATCATAGATATTTACGGCGTTCAAAGCAATACCAACTGGATCACGCAATTGCATACTTTAAAAGAAGTAAAAAATGTGTATTACAACCAGGTAGAAGATGATGTGGTTCGCGTTACCATTGAATTGCAGCACCGCCAGCACTGGGGTTACAGCATTGGTTACAAAGGAAAGGCGCTTGCCATACGCGTAAAACGGCAACCTGAAAAATTAGACCTGCGTTTCATGAAGATAGCTATTGATGCGGGCCATGGCGGTACCAATACCGGCACAGGCGGCATACATGCGAAGTACACAGAAAAATACTATACGCTGCTTTTTGCGAAAGCCTTACAGAAAGCATTGAAACAAAAAGGCGTGAAGAATATTGTGATGACACGCACCGAAGACACCAGTTTTGATAACAAGGACCGTATTTTATTTCTCCAGAAAGAAAACCCGGATGTGCTCATCAGTCTGCATCTTAATTCAAGCAGCAATGCGCAGGTGAATGGGGTTAGCACTTACTATAAACATATCGGCTTCCGCCCATTAACGCAGGCGATATTGAGCCGCATGCTGGAATTAAAACTGAATGAGTTTGGCAATGTTGGCAGTTTCAATTTTGTATTGAATCAACCCACTGATTTCCCCAATAGTCTTGTTGAAGTTGCCTTTATGAGTAATGAAGACGACGAGCGAAAAGTTTTGCGCGCTGGATTTCCTGATGATGTAGCGAAGAAGATTTATTTGGGGTTGACCGATTGGTTGAAAGGGTTGAAATGATTTTGGAATTTTGGTCCCGCACTTGCGGGAGGGAAATTTCTTTCGGAGCACGCACTCGTATCAATTTCAAAATCTCCCAATCTCCCAATTCCAAAATTCACTCAGTGTTTTATAAACCGCTCAAAAAACTCCATCGTCCTCAACATCTGGTCAATCCGCTGGCGGTTGTTTCCGCTTCTTGTTAATTCATGTGTGCCGCCGGGGTGACGTACATATTCAACAGTTCTTCCCAATACTTTCAAACTCTTGTATAACATTTCACCCTGTATCACACCTGTGCGCAGATCATTTTCGCCGTGGAAAATAATATAGGGGGTGTAAATATTCTGCACATAATTTATGGGTGATTCTCTCTGGATATTTGCTTTGGTTGCAGCCTCCCAGGGATAGCCGCCAAAATAATTCGGCACAAGCCGCCATGCATTTCCTTCACCAAAAAAAGTTCCGAGATCATACACACCACGCTGTGAGCAGGCTGCTTTAAAACGCTGGTCGTGGCTGATGATCCATGCAACTAAATAGCCCGCATAAGAACCACCGGTAACTGCCAAACGTGAAGTATCAATAAAACCACCGGCACCGGCTTTGTCGAGATAGGTTAATACATCCGATGTCGGTCCCGAACCCCAATCATTCACATTGGCACGCAGGAACTCAACACCGTAGCCGCCGGATCCCCTTGGATTACCATACACCACCACATAACCTTTGGCACAATAATACTGGAACTCGTGCCACATAGAACTTTCACCCGGCCCCCACATAGCGGTCGGTCCACCGTGAATGTCTAAGATGGTCGGGTATTTTTTACCGGCTTCATAATTGGCAGGTTTCATCACCCAATACTCAACCGTTAATCCTTTCTCGTTCACAAAACTTTTCTTTTCAGGGAAGCTGAGTTTTTTTGTTTTGATCCAGTCGTTGAAATTACTGATGCGTTTTGCATTTTTGCCGGCTGCATCGCAGGCATATAATTCAAACGGATCGGCTACTTCAGTTTTTACAAACACAATTTTATTGTTACTGAGATCAAAACCGCTTACGCCTGAATTCATATCTGTTAATGCTTCCACCTGTTTGGTTTGCATATCGGCACGGTAAATTGGTGCGCCGCCATTGCTTTGCGCGCTGAAATAAATATATTTTTCATCATCGCTCCATGTAAAATTTCCTTTGTTCCTGTCGAAGGGAATATTGACGATATCTTTTGCCGTTCCATTCAGCGGCATAACAGCCATCACCGGAATATCCACAAACCCGGTACTGCCATATTGGAAGGCCAGCCATTTGCCTGAAGGAGAAAGTTTCGCACTGCCGTAGCTTTTTCCTTCTGCGCCTAA
>JAQBNJ010000007.1 GCA_028288645.1 Sediminibacterium sp. | reverse complement strand
AACCAACACCAAGGCCTGTTTATCATAGCAACCCGCATCTCCTTTGCGGTAGCCTTTCCATCCGCATTGCTCTATCAGCCAGCCCGCAGCTACTTTTATAAAACCTTCACCTGCTGGATATCCTGGTATTGCCGGAAATGAATGTTTGAGTTGATCGTATTGTGTTTGAGGGATCACAGGATTTTTAAAAAAACTTCCTGCGTTGCCAACAATAGCAGGATCGGGCAACTTACTGCTCCGGATATTGATCACGGCCTGCGAAATATTTTGAATAGACAATTCCTGGACATTCATTTTAGCAAGTTCCTGTTCAATCGCACCATATTCAATGTGAAATACCGGCTGCCTGCGCAAGCGGAATGTTACATTCAGTATAACGTACTGGCCCTTGTATTTTTTTTTGAATACACTTTCGCGATAACCAAACTCACAATCGGATACATTGAATTTCTGAATTCGCTGATCCTGCAAATGCCAGGCCTCCAGTTCATGAAACACATCTTTGATCTCAACACCATAGGCCCCGATATTCTGCATGGGTGAAGCGCCTATATTTCCGGGTATCAGGCTAAGATTCTCTACGCCGGCATAATTGTGCTCAAGGCAATGCAATACAAAGCGGTGCCAGTTTTCGCCGGCATGCGCTTTTACATAGCAATGCTCCTTGTCTTCACCCACCAGTTCAATTCCCTTCAATTCATTCTTTAAAAGCAGCCCATCGAAATCTTTTGTGAATAAAATATTACTGCCACCACCAAGGATCAGCGTCGGATATTGATTGGTAGAAGCCGCCTCCGATAATTCAGCCAATTCATCCACAGATGAAAAGCCTGCAAAGAACCTTGCCGATACATCAATACCAAAACTGTTAACCTGTTTCAGCGATATGGTCTCTAATATTTTCATACTTGCTCCTTGTATCCAACATCCAGTATCCAGCATCCAGCATCCTCACACAGGATCCACATCCGGCAATATCGTAACGCTTCTATACCGTTTATTAGATTGTATTATTACGGCCTGCTGCTGTATCTCTCTTTTACAAAGATTGATACGGCTGGTGTCTTTCGGCAATTTGATCAGGATCTCCCAAAGGTATTGATTGCGAACGCGGTCAACAACCGGTTGCGCGGGACCATTGCATTCAGCGCCAAAATCTTTTTTCAATCCCTGCATCATAATATTGGCCGCTTCTTCCGCAAGATGTTTTTCCTTGTGTTTGAAAGTAACCTGTATCAGCCGTGTGAAGGGAGGATAATCAAATTGTTTCCTGTTGGCTATCTCGTATTGGAAGAGGCGTGTAAAATCGTGTTCCTTCACAAACTGTAGAACGGGATGTACTGGATTACTCACCTGTATCAACACCGTTCCTTTCCCATCTTTCCTCCCGGCGCGGCCGCTCACCTGTTCCATTAATTGAAAAGCGCGTTCATTCACACGGAAATCCGTGAAATTTAAAATGCCATCCGCATCAATAATGCCGACTAAATTCACGTGTTCAAAATCCAGTCCTTTTACTACCATTTGTGTGCCTACTAAAATATCTATCCGCTGCTGTTCAAATAACTTGATGAGTGCATCATGGTCGTTCTTTCCTTTCACACTGTCATAATCCATCCGCGAGATCTTGGCATTTGGAAAAGTTTCTGCTACCAGTTCTTCAATTTTTTCCGTGCCGAAATTCTTTTGATTGAAATTATGGCTGCCACATGCTGCACAGGTATTGATCACGGGATATGACGTGCCGCAGTAATGACAGGTCAGTGCATTCTTCGCTTTGTGATAGGTAAGCGTTACATCGCAATGCTGGCATTGGGGTATCCATCCACAGGTATTGCAGATCAGGTAGGGCGAATAACCTCTCCGGTTCTGAAATAAGATCACCTGTTTTTTCTGCTGCAAAGATGTTTCGATGGCGCTGATCAGCATTGGTGTCAATGCGATCTTCCCTTTTTCTTTGGTGGGAATTTTTTTGAGATCGATAACGGAGATCTGTGGCAGTTCTACTTTCCCGTACCGTTCATCTAATCTTACCAACGAATATTTATGCTGTTCACAATTGTAATAGCTTTCGATGGATGGGGTAGCGCTGCCAAGCAATACATTGGCGTTGGTTAACGAAGCATAATAAATGGCTGCATCCCTTGCATGGTAACGTGGCGCAGGCTCCTGTTGTTTATAGGAGGCATCATGCTCTTCATCAGCTATAATTAAGCCAAGATCTTTGAATGGAAGAAAAAGCGAAGAGCGTGCGCCCAGCACCACTTTTGTTTCACCGCTTTTTATTTTGTTCCATATCTCTACCCGTTCATTGGGATTAAATTTGGAATGATAGATCGTAATATATCCGCCAAAATGTTTCTGCAATCTCCGGATGATCTGAGCCGTGAGCGCGATCTCTGGTAACATATACAGTACCTGTTTTCCCTGCAGGATATATTCTTCGATCAATTTGGTGTACAATTCAGTCTTGCCGCTTGCTGTAACGCCATGCAGCAAACAAACAGGCCTTTCTGTGAAACCTTTTCTCACTTCAGCCAATGCTGTTTCCTGTGCTTCCGATAAAATAAAATCGATCTGAATATCTTTTGGAAGTGACCGGATCCTGTCGGTGGCTCTTTTTTCAGCAAGCAAAATTCCTTTATCACACAACCCCTTTAATTGTGCAGCTGTTGCGTTTGATTTCTTCAGCAGTTGCGGCTGTGTTACTTCACCTTCTGTTTTTACCAGGTGCAGATAGGAGAGCAGCAGTTCCATTTGCTTGGGCGCTTTACTCCAGTTATTGAGCAGGTCGGCTAATTTATCTTCGTTGTGATAAATGGTATTAAGCGTGATATAGGTCTCCGTTTTTGCTTTATATTTTTCTTTCAACTCCTCCCACACATGACAAACCCCTTTCTCGATCAGTTTTTTTATAACAGGATATACATTCGATGCATCTAACAGTTGTTGCACTTCACCCAGCCTTAGTTCTTTTTTCATTTCCAATGCTTCGGCAACCAGATACTCCGAATCAGAGAGGTCACTGAAATCATAACTTCTTTCTTCGTTCCATATTAAAATGCTTTCGCTTGATAATTTGAGATTGGCAGGTATGGCGGCCTGCATCACTTCGCCTTCGCTGCACATATAATATTGTGCTATCCATTCCCAGAGTTGCAATTGTTTGAAATAAACCAATGGTTCGGCATCCAGTACATTCAGGATCTCTTTTGGCTGAAATGCTTCCGGTTTCGCAACTATTTTTTTTACGATGCCTGCGTATCTCTTATTCTTTCCCAACACTACTTCTACGCGAATACCGGGTTGTATGGCATCCTGCATAGATACAGGAACTGCCCATGTATAATTTTTAGGTAAAGCAAGAGGTATGATGACTTCAACAAACAAATGGAAGGAATTTGATCAAAAATACGGGAAGATGGGGGATAGTCCATGGTCAATAGTCAATAGTCAATGGACGATGGACTATGGTCCATTGACGGGTAAGACCGGTATCTTCTCAAACCACTGTCCATGATAGAATACACTTTCTGTTTGAGTGATTGAATGTCTTTCATAGTAAGTCCATCCACCGGTATTTCTTCAAGATAAACTACGCGGTTAATACCGGGTGTTAATTCGAACAGCCCGCGGTAGTGCATCCTGTCCAGCGTATCAACCAGTAACAAAGGTTTGATCGGGGTTTGTGTTTCGATAGCGATCCGGAATGCGCCGTCGTAAAAATCTTTTAAAGGCGCTGCTGTTTCGTTGAAAGTGCCTTCGGGAAAAATAAAAATGGAGATATGATGTCTTAGTGCAGACTTTAAAGCGCGCACACTTCTTGATCTTGTGTCTGAATCGCGTCTGTCTACCAATATCACTGCTGCACGATAGATCCATCCGAACACAGGTATTTTTACCATTTCGTATTTGCCCAATATCCGTACCGGCTGGTGAGCGATCAATACAATGGGTGGGATATCCATGTATGAAATATGATTGCACACAAAAATGTATTGCCTGCCCCGGTCGTGCGGGTGCTCATAAATTTCTTTGTGCCTGATGCCAATCAAAAAATACCAGGCGATGGCCCAGGCGCGGCATAACTGGTAGATGATATTGCCGCCTTTTATCTTGCCAAATAATAAAGCGAGCATGATAAAAGGGAAGACAAGAAACATGATCAGTATGAAAAGCAGCAATGCATACAAACAGTATACCCATTGCAACAAACGTAGGATCCATTTCATCCATCGAACTTAAGAAATAATAACGATTAGATTTTTGCAATTAGCAATGTGAATGAAAGGACACTTACACCCATAAAGAAACAGGCACCCCATTGGGATGCCTGTTCATTTCTTATGTTTCCTATTCTTCTAAAACTTGTAAACTGCTGCGAGGATGAAAGAAGCATTGCTTTTAGTAGCCCCTCCTGATCCTTTTGAAAATATTGCGCCTGTTGCGTTATCCAATCTTATTTCAGGGATAATGGTCAGGTTATCCACTTTCGCATTGCCGGAAAGTGTGAGTGCAAAAACTTTGTTGGCCGCTCCTAATACCGGGGCCAGTTTCCTGTCATCAAAATAGTCTGCGCGTAATGTCAGTCCAAAAGTTTTTGCAGGATCATAGTTAAGATACACTGCATGCGCTTTCCAGCTTGAGTTGGTGGTACCGATCTTGCTTGTCTGAACCGTTCCATCATACGCTATATTGAATTGATCGGACAGGACACCGGTTACTACGAGATCAAATTGTGTCAGCCCGGTTCCTCCCTGGAAATTCAGGTAGGCTTTCAGTTTGTCATTGGTTGTTCCGGTACTGAACTGTGCCAGTAACATTTTTACGCCGTTAGGCGCGCTTACATAATCGGTGGGATTGGCAACACCGACCATCAAAGCGCTTTTGCCGCCCAGTGAGATATCGGCTTTCAGGCCGGTATGAAAGAAAGGACCGTATGAAAAACCATAGGACATACTGTAGTTCCTGTTCGCATACGCATCCAGCAATTCATAACCAATATGGGTGGCCCATTTGCCGATAGTGAATTTTACTTTATCGGAAGGAGCATAGCTGATGTATGCCTGTTTAACCGCCGTAAGCGTAGTGCCTACATCATTGTAAGAAAATTCCTGCGCCCTTTTACCAAAACCAAGATCAACAGTAGCAGATACTTTTCCTATTGAGTGATCCACTTTTATTGAGGCCATACCCAATTCAAAAGAGTTTTTTGAATTGGTAAAACTGGTAAAATTGTTAGTTCCGCCGGCGGGAGGATCGTTGAAACTAAAGCGATAATAGGCATCCAGTGAGCCTGTGAAAGTGGTTGTAGACTTTTTAGCAGGATCAGTTTGGGCAGATGCCGACTGAAGTGCCAAAAATCCGATACATACTGCTGAAATTTTCTTTAACATTGCAATGGGTTTTATGATTAACAAATAGGTACAGCCTTTAAACCTGGTCAGAGGTTTATCAAATGGCTGTACCTTATTTTTTGGGATCCTTGATAAGTGGTAAGTAATAAGTAGTAAGTGATAAGTATGGCTCGTGGCTTTTCATACTTACAACTTATTACTTACTACCTATCACTTAATTAGCAGGGCTGCAAACCTGGTCAGAGGTTTCAATCGTTAATGACCACTGCTATTAGCGAACAAATTATGCTGTCAACGGAGTTCTTCCGTATTTCTCGTTGTGTTGTGTTGCATCCAATCCTAATTCTTCTTCTTCTGTACTTACCCTCAATGGCAATATGAAATTGATGAATTTGAATATGAGGAAAGACACTACAAAACTGTAGCCCACTACAATCACTAATGCTTTTACCTGCGTAAAGAAGAATGTCGGGTTACCATACCATAGGCCATCGTTGCCCCCGCTGTTCACGGTTTTTGTGGCAAAGATGCCGGTCATTAATATACCTACCATTCCACCTATGCCATGGCAAGGGAATACATCAAGCGTATCATCAAGGGTAGATTTGCTTTTATAATAAGAAGCAAGGTTTGAAATGATAGCGGCTACCGCACCTATAAAGATACTTTGCGGGATGGCCACAAAACCTGCTGCAGGGGTAATGGCAACTAATCCGACCACCGCACCGATACAGAACCCGATAACGGATGGTTTTTTACCACGTACCACATCAAAGAACATCCAGGAAAGTCCGGCTGCACCCGCGGCTGTGTTGGTTGTAGCGAAAGCAGAAACCGATAAAGAATTCGCTGCTCCGGCAGAACCTGCATTAAAGCCAAACCAGCCAAACCAGAGAAGCCCGGTACCGATCAAAACATAAGGAACATTGGCAGGAGGAACTTCCAGGTGCTGCATATGCGATTGCCTGCGTTTCAATACCAATGCACCGGCCAATGCTGCACAACCGGCTGAAATATGTACAACGGTACCACCGGCAAAATCGAGTACACCCATTTTGAAGAGAAATCCTTCAGGATGCCAGGTCCAGTGTGCAATAGGTGCATATACCAACAAGCTGAACATTGCTATGAAAAGAATATACGCGGTGAACTTGATCCTTTCTGCTACGGCGCCCACCACCAGTCCGGGGGTGATAATGGCGAACATCAGCTGGAACAAAGCAAACAGGGTTAAAGGAATTGTTGGGGCCAGGCTCCAGGGAGCGCCGGAATTCACACCTTTAAAGAAAAGATGTGTCATCGGGTTGCCGATGAATCCACCGATGGTTGGACCAAAGCAAAGGCTATAGCCAACCACAACCCATAAAATACTCACAACCCCTGCTGCGATCAAACTCTTGATCATAGTAGAGATCACATTTTTCCTGTGAACCATGCCGCCGTAGAAAAAGGCGAGGCCCGGTGTCATTAAAAATACAAGCGCCGTTGCTACAATTAGCCAGGAGATATCTGCGGCGCTGTATTTTCCGCCATCATCAAAATTGGGTAGGGAGGGTATAAAGATCGCTCCGATGGCGACTGCTGCCAGTACTAAAAATGGCGCCAGTTGTTTAAATGTCAGTTTTTGCATGCTTCAGGTTTTATTAATATTAAAAATTAAAATAATAATATATTAATAATCTAAAATACAGGAAAAATTCTAAATAGTTGATAAAAATATTAACATTTTATATTTTAGTATATATATTTCAACGTTTTTATAATTTTCTTGCTAAATCCTTAAAGTTACGTGTAGCGTATACACAATAAAAATCCCGCTTCATGTGAAATGAAACGGGATTTTTATCATATTTAGATTTATTACATGTTTATTAAATAGCTCCTGTCTTTGCATTCCAGAACAGACATACCCATCAGGTATTCATCCACTTTTCTGGCACATTCCCTGCCTTCACTGATGGCCCATACTACAAGGGATTGTCCACGGCGCATATCTCCCGCAGTAAATATTTTGGGAATATTGGTTTGATAGGACTGCTCGCCTGCTTTTACATTTCCTCTTTCATCCAGGTCAACATCTAATTGCCTTAGCAGCCCTTCATGCTGCGGATGAACAAAGCCCATAGCCAGTAAAGCGAGTTCGCATGGGATCTCTCTTTCACTTCCGGCTATTTCTTCAAATCTGGCCGGTCCGCCATTTTCGGGTGTTTTCCATTCCAGGTCAACCACTTTCAGTGCCCTGAGTTGGCCATTCGCATCACCCATAAACGCTTTGGTAGCAATGGCCCAATGCCTGTGCGCACCTTCTTCATGGGAAGAGGTTGTTTTCAATACCATCGGGTAAGTGGGCCAGGGCATTAAAGTTGTTCTGCTTTCGGGCGGTTTCGGCATCAATTCAAATTGTGTTACTGATGTGGCTCCATGGCGGTTGGATGTTCCCACGCAATCGCTTCCGGTATCCCCACCACCGATCACCACTACGTTTTTTGCAGTGGCAAATATGTCTTCTTCCTCAACGGTTTTTTCACTCACTCTCTTATTCTGTTGTTTCAGGAAATCCATTGCAAAATGAACGCCTTTTAATTCCCTTCCCGGGATATCGAGATTGCGGGGAATGGTTGAACCTCCTGCCAATACCACTACCTGGCACTCTCTTAAAAGATCATTGATGCTGGTATTCACGCCCACGTTGGCATTACATTTAAACGCCACACCTTCTTCTTCCATTAAAGAGATCCTGCGGTCGACGATCCATTTCTCCAGTTTAAAATCCGGGATACCATAACGCAATAACCCACCAGGTGCATCATCGCGCTCGTAAACGGTCACAAGATGGCCGGCATAATTTAATTGTGCAGCTACTGCAAGTCCCGCAGGACCTGAACCAACCACTGCTATCTTTTTCCCGGTGCGCACATTGGGTTTACGTGGTTTTACAAATCCTTTATCGAAAGCGATCTCGATAATATGTTTTTCAATTTCTTCGATCGTAACAGGCGGCTGGTTGATACCTAATACGCAGGAACTTTCACAAGGGGCAGGACAAATTCTCCCGGTAAATTCAGGAAAATTATTCGTCGCGCTCAATATCTCGTATGCTTCCGCCCAACTTTTGCGATAGACAGCATCATTGAATTCGGGGATGATGTTTCCCAAAGGGCAGCCGCTATGACAAAATGGTACGCCGCAATTCATGCAGCGTGCTGATTGCTCGTTGAGTTTTTCTTCCGGCAATCTTTCCACAAATTCATTGTAGTCGTGAATCCGTTCTTTCGCCGCTCGTTTTGCAGGAAGCTCTCTTGTGAATTCTATAAATCCTGTTGGTTTACCCATCTTCTCTTTATTTTGTCCCGATTACCCGGGATGAATTTTAAATGTTGAATTGATAACCCTTCTCATTTAAAATTTAGCATTCAACATTTAAAATAATTATTTGCTTTTGACTTTTGATTTTTGACTTGCCTCTATCAACACTTTCTTATAATCTCTCGGGAATACTTTGATAAAATTCTTCAACTGGTTATCAAAATCATCCAGCACAAATTTGGCGACACTGCTCACCGTGTAGGCGTAATGTCTTGTGATCATGTCGTTCAATAATTGCGCATCGGCCTGGTCGAGTGGATCGAGGTCCACCATTTCTTTGTTGCACAATTGATCGAACTCACCGTTCACATCATATACATAGGCGATACCACCGCTCATGCCCGCTGCGAAATTTCTACCTGTGCCGCCGAGTATCACTGCAGTTCCGCCGGTCATGTATTCACAACCATGATCGCCCACACCTTCAACCACCACATTGGCGCCGGAATTTCTTACAGCAAATCTTTCACCTGCTTTTCCCCTGATAAACGCTTCGCCGGAAGTGGCGCCGTAAAACGCAACATTGCCGATAATGATATTTTCTTCCGGAACGAATGACGCCTGTTTTGATGGATAGATAATCAGTTTTGCGCCGCTCAATCCTTTACCAAAATAATCATTCGCATCGCCTTCCAGTTCAAGCGTTACGCCCTTTGTATTGAAGGCGCCAAAACTTTGTCCGGCAGTTCCATTAAAAGTAAAATGGATCGTATCCTCGGGTAAGCCATCTGCCTTATATATTTTAGTTATCTCGTTCGATAAAAAAGTTCCATCT
>JAQBNJ010000431.1 GCA_028288645.1 Sediminibacterium sp. | reverse complement strand
CATCATATCAGCAATCTCTTTCTGGCCGTTCATTCCTTTTTTGGTGATGCTGATCAGGTTCTCATAATAGAAACCGTATTTGATATACAGTTCTATCATCTTATCGAACAAAGTTTTTCCCTGGTTCTTTTCATACGCGGCCATCTCGCACATTAAGGCAACAGCGCTCACAGCATCTTTATCACGGATCTGGTTGCCGATCATCAAACCAAAACTTTCTTCACCACCGATCACGTAATTCTTTTTACCATCCAGTTCTTTTATTTTTTCTGCGATCCATTTAAAACCGGTAAGCACATTGTAACAGGCCACATCATTTTGTTTTGCTACATTATTGATCATTTCTGTGGTAACAATCGTGGTGATCACCATATCATTCGGTTGTGCTACGCCTTTGGCCCTGCGTGCTTCCATCATATAACTGAATGCAAGAACGGCGGTCTGGTTACCATTCATTAAAACCCATTCGCCTTTGTGATTTTTTACGCCGATACCTACACGGTCGGCATCAGGATCCGTTCCCAGTAAAATATCAGCATCGAGTTCTTTGGCTTTTTTCAAACCAATGCTCATGGTTTCACTTTCTTCCGGGTTTGGATAATTAACCGTAGGGAAATTTCCATCCGGTGTTGCCTGTTCTTCCACGATCGTAACATTGGTAAAACCAAAACGGCGCAACACCTCGGGTACCAGCGTGATACCGGTTCCATGAATGGGCGTATATACAATTTTAAGATCATGCTGTTTTTCGATCACATCGGGATACACACTCAATCCTTTTACCATTTCCATGTATGCGTTATCCATGTCTTTGCCAAGCAGTGTGATGTTGGCAGCGCCTCCCTCCCATTTCACATCATCCACGCTTTTGATCGCTTCTACTTCTGTGATCACATTTTTATCATGCGGCGGCACCAATTGCCCGCCATCATTCCAATAAGCTTTATAGCCATTGTATTCTTTCGGATTATGCGATGCTGTACAAACCACGCCCCCTTTGCATCCTAAATTCCTGATCGCAAAACTCAGTTCGGGTGTAGGGCGTAATGATTCAAATAAAAAAACTTTGAAACCATTGGCAGCAAATACATTCGCAGTTGTTTCAGCAAAGAAGCGGCTGTTGTTACGGCTGTCGTGTGCAATGGCCAGTTTCACTTCTTCATCGCCGTATGTTTTTTTAAGGTAATTGGCAAAACCCTGTGTGGCCATACCAATGGTATATTTGTTGATGCGGTTGGTTCCTGCGCCCATGATGCCACGTAAACCACCGGTACCGAATTCCAGGTTTTGATAAAATGAATCTGCGAGTTCATCCGGGTTCTCTTTTTGCAGTTTGGTAATAGCCGCTTTTGTGGCTTCGTCGTAATTTCCGTTTAACCAGGTATCTATCTTTTTCTGAATGGCAATGTCCATAGTATTTGTTTTAGTCTATCAGGCAACAAGTTTATGAATATTTTTTGCATTTTCAACCCGAATCAGCAGAACTCTGATGAATTAGTAGTGTATGTTTGAAGGAGTGAAGAAATTCCTGCCGATACTAACGCTCATGTGCTGCGCATCTACCTATGCCCAGGATTCACTGGTAGCATCGCGGCCGGTCTTTATGTCGGGCGAGTTGAAACAGGTATCGGATTCCATATCATACGATAACAACCAGTATCTCTACAAAAGAAAACCCAATAAGTCTCGTATCTACCTTGCCGCTGCCGGCAGCGTCGCGTGGTATACGGGAAGCCTTGTCGCTTTATCCAACGCATGGTATACAAATTACCCGCAATCTTCTTTTCATTTCTTTAATGACAATATTGACTGGCTACAGGTAGATAAAGCGGGCCACATATTCAGCGCGTACACGGCTGGCAAATGGAGCATGGAACTATGGCGATGGCCGGGACTTTCGCGAAAACAACGGATCTGGATCGGTGGATTAAGCGGCACTGCTTTTCTCACAGTGGTAGAAGTTCTCGATGGTTTTTCATCGGGCTGGGGATTCAGCATCGGCGATCTCGGTGCAGATTTCGCCGGGAGCAGTTTGTTCATAGCGCAGGAACTTGCATGGAAGGAACAGCGGGTACAGGTAAAATTCTCATTCCACAGGAAGACGTATAGCGATCCAGCATTGAACCAGCGGGCAGACGATCTTTTCGGCCACCGTACCCTGGAAAGAATGCTGAAAGACTATAACGGGCAAACCTATTGGTTAAGCGCCAACCTGAAGTCTTTTTTTAAGAGGTCAAACTTTCCGCCCTGGCTCAATATTGCCGTAGGTTATGGCGCTGATGGTATGTTTGGCGGAACTGAAAATATTGTAAAAGACAAAAACGGGCTGGTCGTTTTTAACAGGAGTGATGTTCCGCGTTACAGGCAATGGTACCTGGCCCCGGATATCGACCTGACAAAGATCAAAACAAAAAGCAAGTTCCTGAGATCAGCTTTTTTCCTATTGAACTCACTGAAATTTCCCGCGCCATCCATCGGTTTTTCAAAGAAAGGAATTGAATGGAACTGGCTGCATTTTTAATAACGCAAACTGTTTAAACGCGATGTATTATTAAAGTTATCGGTTCGTCGTTTACATGTAACAATCTGCCCCATCGGACAGTGTCATTAAGTTAAAGGAAACATAGTTTTTTTGCTTAAAACATTTTGTTCCATCGGAACAATTGGTAGGTAGCAATTC
The DNA here is from genome assembly GCA_028288645.1 of Sediminibacterium sp. Lineage (GTDB taxonomy): Bacteria > Bacteroidota > Bacteroidia > Chitinophagales > Chitinophagaceae > Sediminibacterium. Next base: position 5,012 of record JAQBNJ010000431.1, on the reverse strand, counting down.
AAATAAAATGATTGATTACGTTCCGTAGGAACGTTTGGTGCTGGCACGGAACGTTCCTACGGAACAAAGACCTTAACTTAATGACATTGCCCGATGGGGCACTAGATCCTTCTGGTTAACTATAATGCCTACGGCATAAAAGGGTTTATCCAACAGCTTACTTGAATTCATTTCTTTTAATAGAACACGTTAAAAATAGTATCTTCAATACATGAACACCCGCAATATTATATCGTGGAGCTATATCATTTCAATAGCATCATTTGGTCTTACGATCTATGCTAAAATAGCTCATTCGGAAAGCACTATGACACTGTTTGTTCTTGCGCTATTGACACAACTTGTATTCGCAGTATTTGCCATTTATGAATTGCGCGGATCAGAACATTTTACACGAAGAGAAAAAGCCGACTGGACGGTTCTTATAGTATGCGCACCCTTGATCTTTGGTACCTACTACCTGCTGAGATTAAGACATAGGATCCTCCCTACCTGACGGATCACACGATATAAACTCCCATCACTTCGTTATTCGCCACTTCTATCTGTATGTGTTCCTGCATGGTGGTTGCAACGGATAATCCAACATAATCTGGATTGACAGGAAAAAGTTTGTGCATCCTTTCAACCAATACCAATGTCTGGATACTTTTCGGATGAAAATCAAGCAAGGGTTTTAATGCATACAAAAGGGTTCTGCCGCTGTTGGTCACGTCGTCGGTAATTACCACGTGCAGATCATCCAGGTTGATCTTTTCACTGAGTTCAACGGTGGTAGGATGTGTTTTATCCATCGTTACCGAGATCACTTTAATATCATTGCGCACATCGTTCTTTAATAAGGCCGCGATCTTTTCAGCGATTACTGTTCCGCTGTTACGGATACCGATAAGAATAACAGGGGCTGTATCGCCATTGAGGTGCTCGGCAAGTTCAAGTGCCATGCGGTGCAATTTCTGTTCAGCCACATCTTTGTTGAGGATATAATTTTTGTCTGCCATAGCATTGGTTTGGTTATCAAAAGTAACAACAATAAAACCATCCTGCAATCCTGTTTACAACTATGTAAAACCGGGCTAAATAATATTTTGGGGTGTCGGGGCATAAAATGTTGGTTCATCTGAGATTGGATATTATTTTGAACAACATAGTCACATAGGAACATAGGTTATAACACATAGATGTCTCATCCAGAAATATGACAATACTATGTGAAAGCCTATGTTTCTATGTGCCTATTGTGGTTCAATTGTCCCCTGTTATTAAAGCGCATCAAAATATTAATTAGCACTAAACTGTTACCTTAGCAAAATAACTGATTACTATGCACTACTTACAGCAGATCGGGTTCGTGGTACTACTGGTGGCAGCATCCTGGTTATTCTCTAAAAAAATCGGCGAGATCAGGCGGAATATCCTGCTGGGTAAAGATGAGGACCTGAGCGACCAACCTGGCAAACGCTGGAAGAATCTATTGCTGTTGGCACTCGGGCAAAAGAAAATGTTCAAGAATCCGTTGGTGGCTGTTATGCACCTGGTGATCTATGCAGGGTTTATTATTATCAACCTCGAAGTTTTGGAGATCGTATTGGATGGGATATTGGGAACACATCGTTTATTCCTTCCATTGCTCGGAGAATTATATAACTGGCTGATCAATGGCTTCGAATTTTTAGCAGTGGGTGTGATCTTTGTCTGCATTGTTTTTTTGATCCGCAGGAATATTCTCAAACTAAAACGTTTCATCAACAAAGATCTTGACGGATGGCCACGCAGTGATGCGAATTATATATTGATCACTGAGATCATCTTGATGACGCTGTTCTTAACCATGAATGCCACCGACCAGGCATTGCAGGCGAATAACAATGAACATTACCACCAGACAGGCAGTTTCTTTTTTTCAGGTATACTTTCACCACTATTTACAGGAATGAGTGATGGCAGCCTCATCGCGGTCGAAAGAACCTGCTGGTGGCTGCATATCACCGGTATTTTTGTTTTCCTGAATTACCTGCCTTATTCAAAACATCTGCATATTCTTTTAGCATTTCCGAATGCGTATTATACCAGGCTCGAACCAAAAGGCAAAATGAAGAACATGCCTGAAGTTCAGAATGAAGTATTATATGCCATGCAACCGGAAACCGCGCCAACCGATGCCGCGCCACCTGCCCATTTTGGTGCAAAGGATATTTTTGAATTGAGCTGGAAGAATTTATTGGATGCCTACAGTTGTACAGAATGTGGTCGTTGCACCGCTGCCTGTCCCGCAAACATCACCGGCAAATTACTCAGTCCGCGAAAGATCATGATGGCGACACGCGATCGTATGGAGGATGTGGGAAGGAACATTAAACAGAACAAAGAATTCAAGCCGGATAGTAAAACGTTGTTACACGATTATATTTCGGTAGAAGAATTGCGCGCCTGTACTACCTGCAATGCATGCGTGGAGCAATGCCCTGTAAGTATTTCTCCTTTAGATATCATCACAGAACTCCGCCGTTCGCTCATTATGGAAGAAAGTAATGCACCGCAGGAATGGAACAGCACGTTCAGCAATATTGAAAACAATTTTGCGCCATGGAAATTTTCGCCGGATGACCGGGATAAGTGGGCGGTGGAAATGCAGTAGAATATTGAATAATGAGCAAGGAATATTGAATGATGAAGTATTGACCGCGACATGATTTGAATATTGAATGATGCCTGCACCGTCATTGCGAGGAACGAAGCAATCTGTGTCTTGCATTTACGGAAAGACTGAAATTTGTAGCACAGATTGCTTCGTTCCTCGCAATGACGATCACCCGAAAAACTACTCAACTGATCAAATTATGCAGCTTTCCTCTTTCCCTTTCTTAATCACCGATTTTACAACCATCGAACCTGAAATAAAACAAGGAACCACCGGCCATGCGGAATGGAGAACTTTATTTTGTGATGATGTGCGGATACGTTTGGTTACCTATTCACCAAACTACCTGGCCGACCATTGGTGCAGCAAGGGACATATTATTTTTTGTCACGAAGGAGAAATGGAAACAGAACTGGAGAACGGCAGCAAACATTTACTCACCAAAGGAATGATGTACACAGTTGGAGACAATAGTGATGCCCATCGCACGTACTCAAAAAATGGCTGCAAAATTTTTATTGTAGATTAACGTGTTGTACTATTAAAAAGAGCTGTAGAAATGCGGGCATCTCTCTGTGAAACTCTGTGTTCCCTGTGTCTCTGTGGTAAAGCCTTCGCTTCGTTAAAAATTCCGGCAATTCCTGTTTGCTTTTTTCACCACAGAGACACAGGGAACACAGAGTTTCACAGAGAATTTTCAATAGCACAACACGTTGTAGATTAACTTGCAGGCCCAATATTCTCACAGCTCATGCCTAACACCTAACACCTAACACCTAACACCTAACACCTAACACCTAATACCTAACACCTAACACCTCAAATAAACGGCTTAAACACCATCCTCCACAACTGTATCAACGCCGTAACCATAAAGATCACTCCCATTACTTTGTTCAGTGTTTTATTGCTTGTATTCATTTTTGTAACGAGCCAGTTACCGCCATGTATATAGACAGCGAATCCCGATAAAGTTCCTGCGCCCGCGCCAACTGTGAAAAGGTCAAAAGGAAGCGCCGCAACGGGCAATACTTTGGTTTGAATGAATGTGGATGTCCATAGAAACCAGAATGGAATTTGTACAGGATTTACTGCGCTCATCATAAATCCCAATAAAAAACGATTCAGCTTATTATTGAGCAGCAATGCTTTCTTCTCTCCTCTTTGCCTATTGGCAGAGCGGAATGCGAGCACACCTAACACAAAGAACATAACCACCGTAAGCCAACCTAACGCCAGGAACCATATGCGATGACTAACGATCCAGTTCATCCCTGTTAGAGCAAAACGCAGGTAGATCATTTCAACAATTGCAGCACCGAGTGCAAACTGCCATGCCTTTTTAGCGCCTTCCTGTATGCAGATCTGCGTAGATGTAAAACTCATGTTCCCCAAAGGCAATTGCCCGAGAAAGCTGACAAGGAAACCGAGGAAGAGGACGTAGATCATGGAAATGTTGAATATTGATCCCGCATGTGCGGGAAATGATGAAGTTAATGCACCACTCCGGGGAATGATGAATATTGAACAAGAATTTTGAATGTTGATGTATGCACAACTTCAACATTTCCCGCACATGCGGGACTCAATATTCAATATTCAATATTCGCTTTTTCCATTACTTTCGTAAAAATCTTTCCAATGAAGGTTAACACGATGGCAGAAATGGCGGCGAATGGTGAAACACCTGAGATCCTGTTCTGGGTGGGCTGTTCGGGTAGTTTTGACCAGCGTGCGCAAAAGATCACCAAAGCATTTGCGACCATTTTAGACAAACTGGGTTTTAAATATGCCATCCTTGGTAAAGAAGAAGCCTGCACCGGCGATCCTGCAAGACGTGCGGGTAACGAATTCCTGTTCCAGATGATGGCCTACCAGAACATACATACCCTGAATGGTTATGGCATCAAAAAAATTGTGGCCACCTGCCCGCATTGTTTCAATATCCTGAAGAATGAATACCCCGAACTGGGCGGGCATTACGAAGTCATCCATCACACCACACTATTACAGCAACTGATTGATGAAGGAAGAATAAAGATGAAAGAAGGCGGCAGTTTTAAAGGCAAAAAAATATCTTACCATGATAGCTGCTATCTCGGCCGCGCAAATGATATTTATGAAGCGCCACGCAAAGTGCTCGAAGCATTGGATGCAGAACTGGTTGAAATGAAACGCTGCCGCAGCAACGGCTTATGGTGCGGTGCCGGTGGCGCTCAAATGTTCAAGGAAGATGAGCCTGGTGATAAACGCATCAATATCGAACGCACCGATGAAGCATTGGAAACCGGCGCAACCATCATCGCATCAGCCTGCCCTTTCTGCAATACCATGTTGACTGACGGTGTTAAGAACAGGGAAAAAGAAAATG
>JAQBNJ010000356.1 GCA_028288645.1 Sediminibacterium sp. | reverse complement strand
GAACTGAGCTTTTAATTTATCAGCATCCAATCCAATGGCGTGCCCTTTTTAATATCCTGTTTAGCCTGTTTTCCCAAAAGCTGGTCATAATATTTTGGAGCGAGGCCGAGACCAGGTCGCACGATGCGCATATTTCTGGATGTTAATATTTCACCGGCGCTAACGTCTTCAGCTATATACAATGACCTTCGAAACTGCAGGGATTTTTTTTCTGCTTCTGTGGATCCATAGGTAATATTCCCTAACGATTGCCAGGCCCGTTCTGTTTCAATCACAAGATTTTCCAATTCGGCGGGTTCAAGGGAGAAGGCGCTGTCAACTCCGCCATCGGCACGGTGTAAAGTAAAATGCTTTTCAATAACAGTGGCGCCAAGTGTAACTGCTGCAACAGAAACACCGATACCCATTGTATGATCCGAAAGGCCTATTTCACATTCGAATACTTTACGCATATCCGGAATGGTATTGATATTACTGTTCACAGGTAATGCCGGGTAAGTGCTTGTGCATTTTAATAAGATAAGGTCTTTACAACCTGCTTCGCGGGCAGCATTTACTGCCTCATGCAACTCTTCTTTACTTGCCATGCCTGTAGAAATAATCAGCGGCTTAGCAGTTGCAGCAACTTTACGGATCAACGGCAAATGATTATTCTCGAATGAAGCTATCTTATAAGCCGGCACATTCAGTGTTTCCAAAAAATCTACTGCCGATTCATCAAATGGACTGCTGAAGCAAACCAGCCCCAGTTCTTTTGCCCGGTTCATGATGGGCGCATGCCATTCCCATGGAGTATGCGCTTCATCATACAGTTTGTGTAATGTTTTGCCATGCCATAAACTTTTTTCATCTTCTATTGTAAACCCTGATCCTTCAACATCAAGCGTGATCGAATCTGCCGTATAGGTTTGTAGTTTAAGCGCATGCGCGCCGGCTTTGGCAGCAGCATCTACAATAGCCAATGCCCTTTCGAGCGACTGGTTGTGATTGCCGCTCATCTCTGCAATAATAAATGGCTTGTATCCTGAGCCGATTTTTACATCTCCTATCTGCACTATTTATTTATTTTGTTCGTATTTGAATTTTATAAGTTGCACCCCTTTATCTTCTGTAAAACCAAGTTCAGTAAATCCTACAGTTGCAAATATTTTTATGGATGCAGAATTTTCCGGTTTAACAAAAGCAATCAATACCCCCTTACTGATTTTTTCCAATGCCAGCTCGATTATTTTCCCGCCATAGCCTTTTCCCCTGCATCCGGCAGCAATGGAATATCCTATTACCCATTCATCATTCTTATTTTCCAACCTGATCTGTCCAACCCGCTGTTGGTCATCTTTCAGGATAAAAATTTTTGTGTTCGTATCTGCCAGTTTTTTTTCAAACCATTTCACATGATCACTCCACACTATGGGCCGATGATCGATTGACATGCTTCTTACTTCCGCATCATTAGCCCAATTATACAACAGCTCACAATCCTTTGCGGTAGCTTCCTCAAGACAGATCATTCGCTAATTCATTAAAAAGTTCCCGGTATAAATGAACCGTATTCAAAGGTTGGGTGAGGGATTTGATAACCTGTGTTTGGTGGGTATTAACCTTACCGGATACCTGTTCCGGCAACAATTGATTTAGATCACCAAGATCGCCTGCAAGTCCGTTACCTGTAAAACCTTTGTATAACATTCTTTGATTGGCTGTTGAAAACCCTGTGTAACAAATCAATCCACGTGCATAGGCTTCTGTCAATACCGTACTTGCCGAAACAAATGCAATCGTACATTCAGACATGATATCTACTATTGATTGTGCATCTAAATTAAAATACAGGATAACCTTGCCATTTTTCTCCAGGGTTTTAAGCAATTCGATTTGTTTTTCAGAAAACTGGTTGGAACAAAGCACATGGATTGCATTAAAATTTTCCGTCAGCAATAACCCTTCACAAACCGTAACAGTAAATCCGTTCCTGTCTGAACCACCCATACTCACATAAGCAGACCCATTTATTTTATTTTTTTGAAATGGGTCAAAAAAAGGTTTCCGCAGCAAGGCATAATCCAATCCCAAACATAATCTTGCTTTAGTGTTAGTATATTTTTCTTTAGCAAGTCCCGGTGCATGGTTAATTATCGCCGCCGCAAAAGGATAGTCGCCTATCAAATCATCGATACATACCTGTGTGCAAGCCTGCTGATGCAAGGCCTGCTGGTAGGAATATAAAAATTGATACCCATCTAATACAACAATATCGTTTTCGTTTACGAAACCTGCAAGATCAAAGGGCATCGGTTTGCCGGAAGAAACAAGATCAGGTACCGTATACTCATATTCTATATCCAATTCAAACAATGCGCAGGTTGAGCGTATCTGCGATCGTATCATATCATCCGGCCGGTTAATTACAAAAACACAGGAGAAATCATCTTTCAACATGGTTGCGAGCGCTAATAACCGGTATACATGACCAAACCCGATCCTGTCATTACCATCTGCCCGTAAAACAATTCGCTTTTTCAAAGTAGCTTTCTAAAAACAGGTTTGGCTGGTTCACCCACCAGGTATTTTTCATATCCATCTAAAATTGCCTTCGCATATACTTCCATTGATGCCGAGAATGCTTTGACAAAATAAAGTATATCATCATCCGTATGGGAAAAACAAGGAATAAATATGCCTTGAAAAAGTACGCCATGTTTGATCATTTCCTGCATAAACAATGTGCGCATACCCTGGCATGGTTCGCCTTTTTTGTTTTTAAAAACAAATGTTGGCATCCAGTTACAGGGGAGTACATTGATATAGGCAGAAAGTTGTTTTTCAACAACTGCAGCATGGCAAAGTTCAACCAATTTCTGACCGGCCGCATGTATATAACCGACCACATTATTTTGTTGAAACACATCAATCGTTGCGATTGCCGCGGCCATGCTATGTGTTTCGCCACCATGAGTGGTTGAAATTAAAAATACTTTTTCCTCCCCTTTACGCGTTATGCCGCCCAGTTCCATCACTTCTTTTGTACCCGTTAACGCGCAAAATGAAAACCCGTTGGCAATGCCTTTTCCCCAGGTGATCATATCGGGTTCCAGGTTATACTTTGCCACTGATCCGGGAAATGCTGTTTTAAATCCTGTGATCATCTCGTCAACAATAAACAGTGCGCCGTTTTCGTGACTTAATTTAATAGCAGCTTCAAGAAAATCACCCGGCCTTCCACCACAACTACAGTTTGGCCCGCAGCTGCTTTTTTCCGGTTCGGTAATGATGCAGGCGATCTCTCCGGGATATTTAATGAACAATTCCCTGAGAGATTCAATATTGCATGATTGAAAGGTGACGGACAAAGAACGCATCTCTTCCGGAATACCTTTGCTTGCTGCGGTCGTACCAATAAACCAATCATCATAACTGTAAAAAGGATGATCACCCGGGAATGCAACTAACTTTCTTCCCGTTTTTGCCCGTGCCAGTTTCACGGCTGCAGTTGTAACGATAGACCCATTCTTTGCAAATTTGATCATATCATGGCGTGGCACCAGGCCAAGGAATTTTTCAGCCATTGTCTTTTCCAATACAGAGGGTCTTTGAAAATTCACGCCGCGGTCAAGTTCATATTTTACTGCATCCAGTACAGGTGTATAAGCATGCCCGAGGCTAACGCTGGTGAGACCCATTGAGCAATCGAGATATTCATTACCATCAATATCCCACACATGGGCTCCTTTTCCGTAGTCAATTGCCGCGGGTGATAATTCCGGGAATTGATCATCACCCTTTGAGTACGTATGGGCGCCGCCTGGAATCAACTCATGTATCTGGCGGCGATACTCATCGGAGTTTTTAAAATTTGTAATATTCCTGAGATTGATTTCCTTCATCTGCTTTTATAAATTCATTGTAGCATAACCGGCCTCGGTGAACGGCGCTATCATTTGTTTGAGCTCGGGGCTTTCATCAAGGTATGCAACGATCTTTTCAATAGAGAGCCGCGGCGCATCCTGTTTAAAGGCATTATATACATTTCTGCAATCTGCAAGATCTTCCGGGGTATCTACAGTGAGGCGAAGATCCTTCCTGTTTTGCCAGGTTGGAGCTAGTATTTTTTCAACTGTAAAATCATTGATATGTTCCCGTATATATAAGGTACATAATTCCGAACGGTGGCGGTTATCGCCTTTTGTATGCGACAACTCCAATGCCTGCAATGATATAATCTCGAAACCGGTTCCGTCTATTCCTTCATCAAAAAAAGTTGCATCAAGATGTTTATCCATGTGCCGGTTCCACAATGTTTCAACAGGTTCAAAGTATAAAAAAGGCGATTCACTGGTAACCCGGAAAATATCTGTTGCGTTTGCCAGGCGGCCACAACTTATTAACCTGGAAAGAACATCATTTTCATCGCCGGTGATGTAAGAGATATTTTTTTCTTCAGCGATCTTTTTAAAAATCTCATTCTCGATGCCTTCCGAAATGCCCAACACAATCCCATCAATACAGGGAATCGTTTGAAGGCATTGAATGATATTGTCAAGAATAGTTGTGCCTGCCACCACATCTAAATTCTGAAGCGGCTTCCCGTATAATCTTGAACCCTGGTTACGACAGGCAATAGCTGCAATTAACTTTCTGCTCATGCAACGATCAATTTATGTCCGGTAAAGAGATCGCTGTATTCGCAGCAATATCCCGGTTAAGTTTTTTTTGATACAGGTTTTTGAGATCATTGATCACTTGTTCTGAAGAAGTACGTTTCAGCGTCACATCCGCGGGATCGATGATACCGCCTTTAACAAGATCACGCGCTGCCACTGCATGCCTGCGTATCATTTGCCTGTAACCTTTTTCTGAATCCGTCATCCCGAAATCATTGTTGTTTTCAGTCTTGCCTAAGGCATCTGCGCAACCACGGATGATGCTGGTAAATTCAAGAAACTCGTCGGGGTTTAATGCCGATTCATGGTCCTCCATTTTCATTTCGCGCCCGAGGGTTAAATGTTTTTCAATCGTCTTCGCTCCCGCACCAAGGGCTGTTGCTGCTAAGGCATAACGCAATGCAGTACCCGGTTCTGCATGATCCGCAAAACCGACGGTTACCTTTGGATGGTTAACATGCAGGTATTCAGATAAGAAAGTCACCCTGCCAATATGATTGTCTTCTGTGGCTGTTGGATATCCCTGGAAACCAAGAAGAATAACTACCTCCTTTTTAGTAAGGATCGTTAATGCCAGTTCTATTTCGGAGAGATACGCGCCACCTGCACCCAGCAATACTTTATTTACCGACGATGCTGCTACTGCATGTAGCAACGCAATATTATCAATATCTGTACCATGAAGTTTGATCGCTTTTGCACCGGTGCTTTCTGCCAATGCAAGACTTTTTGTTCCAAAAATGTCAAAATACAGATCGATATTCAATTGTGTTGCATAGTCTGAAAGGTCCTGCCATTCTTCGTCTTTCATTTCAAGTGAACGGAAAAGATCATAGTATTTGTAATCCGGCGTGGCCAGTTCATCTGCATATACCAACTGGAACTTGGCCGCATCGGCCCCGCCTGCTGCCGCTGCTTTCAGCAATAGACGCGCCTGCACATGACTCCCTTCAAAGCCCTGAGCCAACTCAGCGATAATGGATATTTTTTCACTCATGGATAATACGGTTCTTTTGATCAGGCCCTAACCCAGTTGTAGGGATAGAGTAATGAATTTTCAGATACTTTTATTGAATTAATATGCTCACACAATTCCGCCGATAATTTTGTATTTACTGAGTTGAGGTTGTGGATAAGTTGCTCTTTATTATCAACACCAATAATGATCTCATCAATTTCTTTTTGTGCGCTAACATATTGCAGGCACAGTGACTCCATAGTCAGGCTATTTTTTTTAGCAAGATCCTTTACATCCTGCAGGTAAGGTTTCAACGGCATAAGCTGTGCAGGTAAATTATCAAGGTCTTTAAAAAAGAGTCCCTGTAAGAATACAGATCTTGCCTGCAAACCTTTTCCTTTTTGTTTTGCTTCTTTTAATAAGGAGCCGCGTTGAGAATAATTATCCAGCAGGTTAAATGGCAACTGAATCACATCAACATCCGGGTCATTAATCACAGTCAACAATTCATCATTTGTATAAATGGATACACCGATTTTCCGGATGAGCCCTTTCTTCTTGCATTCAAGCAACTTCTGCATAAGGTGTGTCCCGGATTCATACTCTTTAAAACTATGATAGAAATAAGTATTGATCTGCTTAATGCCTAGTAACGCAAGTGTTTTAGCAAGTTCCGCCTGAATCGCACTTTCATTCAGGT
>JAQBNJ010000311.1 GCA_028288645.1 Sediminibacterium sp. | reverse complement strand
CATGGTTCTCCATACATAATACTCTTTACAAATGGCCTGAGCTTATTGGTGATCTCCACATAGGCTGTTTCGGGAATAGACACATCGCCGCAGCCTTTTACTACAACGCGTTTGTCTGTGTACTCCTCTCCTTTTACTGCATCAAGATTTTTTAGCAATACGGTGCTGATTAGTTTCTGTTCATCACCAAATACTACATCTTTGGCTAAAGGCTGCAGGTAGCTGGCCACCAGCATATAGGCCCACATCGGAATGATGGCATCTGCAGAACAGGTGATGGCCACATGCGCATCTTTATAAACATCCCAATCGGTGGTTTGGAGTGCGGCGCGGAAATCTTTTTCTTTCAGGATCAATCCCATGAACAGGTATTCCTTCAGATCAAATATTTTGATGGGGCCCTTTGGATAATACTCCTCCAGATCAAAACTGATCAACCCGCTTTCGGCTACTTTGTTTACGAGTGCTTCGCTCATGGCGCAAAAATACAATTATCTGCCTTTATACATTTTCGGTATGCGTAAATACGGGGATCGGGGTTTACTTATGCGGGATAAAAAGCTGGAACGCAAGGTGCGCAAGGGTTTCGCAAAGAACGCAAAGAGGTCCTGAATTTCCTTGCGTTCCTGGCGGTTCCTGGCGGCCTTTGCGTTCCAGCTTTTTATCCCGCATAAGTAAGGCTTGCAAATGGCGGGGTGGTTCACACAAAAAAAGCCGCCTCACAGCGGAGGCGGCTCTTTCAAAATATCAACAAAGACTAAAAGAACTTAGCCCTATAATCCTTAATATTCGCTGCCTTTTTCAAAGCCTCCAAACCACGGTAAGAAGACATTTTTGCTGTTTGCAATAATCCCTGTTTTACCGAAGCAACATCACCGGTACCTGGCTTTGCCCCGTTTGATTCTACTTTAACAGCGAAAACGCCGGTAGAACCTTCAATCGGTGCGCTGGCTTTGCCCGCCAATGCTTTATTAAATGCAGCACCTACAACTTTTGGCTCGGCGCCAACACCGGCAATAAACGGAGCTGAGAAAGCGAGGCTGTCTGCACGCAATACCGCAGTTCCGGTGCTGCTTGCATAAGCTTCCAGGGTATTGCCTTTGAACTTGGTTTCAATGATCTGTTTCGCTTTTTTCTCGTTACGAACAATTGATTCAACGGTTGGCCTTGCTTCTGCAGCAGACATCAAACCGGCTTTGTTTACAGCGGAAACCATGGCAACGATATAATTGTCGCCCATTTCTAATGGATCCGATACGTCGCCGGCGCTATGGTCATATACCCAACGAACCAACTGGCGGTTTTGGCCGATGCCCATTACGCTGAAATCATTTTCTTTAATATCGTTCGCACTCAAAACCGGAACATGTGAACTCAGGGCCGTGGCATTGAATTTTTTTGCATCCTTGCCAGATACAGCAAACTGCGCCGCAGCGGTTCTTGCAGATTCAAGCGTTTCATTACTTGCAATGATCGGTTTGGCGAGATAGGCTATTTTATATACAGGAGTCGGGTTCTTTTGTCCCAGCACTTCCATATAATGGTAACCAAAATCTGTTTTTACAACACCTTTTGAACCGATAGACTTATCAAATGCAAAATCATTGAAGGGCAACATCATTTTTCCCTGCTCAAAATAATCATATACACCGCCTTTGTCTTTACTGCCCTGGTCGTCAGAATATTTTGCAACCATAGCGTCAAAGCTTGCGCCGCCTTTGATAGCATTTTCAATACTGTCGATCAGTTTTTTAGCCGTGCTGTCTTCCCTGATCATCTGGCCACTTCTTGGATCCATGGTACCAACAAGAATATGACGGACCTTTGCACTATCGGGCCATTGTTTGGTGCCGATCATTTTAGCCAAAACGAAATTCGATCCATCCACATAAGGTCCATACACACTGCCAACTGCCATGCGTGTTAAAGAGTCTTTATTCACCTGCTGCATTTTTGCCTTGCTGAAATAGCTATTGTAATAAGGCAATTCTGATTTCTCCCTGTTAAGGAAAGCTTCCATATCCGTGGCCGCGGCAAAATCATTTTTCAGGCCCAATACCAGGTTCAGTGCATTGGCAGAATCAGCCGCTACCGGCGCTCCGCTGAATGTTACAAAAGAGATATTCCTTGTTTCATCTGTTTTGCTATATTGTTTACTGTGTTTGCTCACGTAGGCACTGATCTCTTCATCGCTCACTTTCAGGGCGCTATCGCTTACCGAAGCATAGGGCACGTATACGTACGACACAGATGCGATCGCATTATTATCTGCCATTTGTTTTTCGATAAACCATTTGGGTACATAAGCAGCCTGCATTAATATGTTCTGGTACTTGTTGCGTAAGCTCTGGGCAATAGCCGGAACGATCAGCTGGTTATTAACAGCCTTGATCTGTTCTGCATTCTTGCTTTTTTTCAGCTGGGCAAGAGCCTGTTTTGCATTGTCAACCATAAACACACCCGTTTTAGGATCTGTGAATTGCTGGCGCAATGGAGAGTTTTCGTTAAACAGGATATCTGTAAGTTCTTTGGAAGAAACCTGGAGACCGAGCTTTTTATATTCATTTTCCAAAACCAGTCTTTCTACTTCCTGGTTCCAGAGCGAACCGATCAGTTGATCGCGTTGTGCGCCCTGCTGGCCATATTGCGCTTCAAGGGCAGCCAGTTTATCCTGGAAATCGCCACGCTCTATTTTTTCGCCGTTCACTTTACCGATGGTACTGGTATTGGAAAAAGTGCTTCCGCCACGTCTAACCCCATCCTGGAGAATAAAAGCTATCAATGCCAAAGCAATGATACCGAAGATGATCCATGCACCTTTGTCACGAATACGTTGAATTACAGACATAATAGTTTAGTTATTTGAGTTGTTTTGTTCCCGGATTTAAACGGGAGGCAAAAATAGGGGAATAAAGCATTAGAACAAATTGTGGAAAACAGTGTTTTTACTAATAAATACGGGGGTTCCGGGAGACCGTAATATTGAACACTGAGCAAGGAATTTTGAATGTTGAAGTAAAAAGGCCTAAAAAGTACCACAAGGCATCAATATATTACAAAACATCCTACTTCGACACTCAAAATTCCTTGCTCAGTGTTCAGTATTCAAAAACAGGGTTCTCAGAAATTAAACTTCCAAATTCTATTCACATTGCCCTGTGAATAATCCCAAAATCCTGTGGGGAAATCGGTTTTTTGGCTTTTGAAAAGTGGAAAGAGGTCGAACAAATAAGTCATTAGCTAATGGCTAACCCCTAAAACCTAAAACCCACTTCCTCTTTATCCCTGTTAATTCACAGTTGGCGAAAAGTGGATACCGGAAATCAGCTGATGTGAATTGAGTTATACATAATTGTTAAAAACACCTCCTGATTCAATATAGACTGATAAAACTGTTGTGGATGATCTGGTGAATTGCAGTGGATAACCCAAGTGTAGTTAACTTTGCATTCTGGGGATAAGTAAGTTATCCCGATATCCACACCCCTAATAGTAGTAGTTAAGTTTTATAAATAAGTATTATTAAATACTATTACAGCAGTTATGAACATTACAAACGATACAATTTTAGAAAAAGGATTTTTAGATCTTGAAATCGATCCCCATCTGGATTTATTTGCGGAGATTGAGCGTCTAAAAAAACAGAAGAATGCAGTACTCCTTGCCCACTACTACCAGGAACCAGACATACAGGACGTTGCGGATTTTATTGGCGACAGTCTTGGACTGGCTCAACAGGCAAGTAAGACCGATGCCGACATTATCGTATTTGCCGGTGTACACTTCATGGCCGAAACAGCCAAGATCCTAAACCCATCGAAAAAAGTTTTACTGCCCGATCTGAAAGCGGGTTGTTCCCTTGCCGACAGCGCGCCGGCGCCTATGTTCAAAGCTTTCAAAGACAAGCATCCTGATCACATAGTTATCTCCTACATCAACTGCAGCGCCGATATCAAGGCATTAAGCGATATCATCTGTACCAGCAGCAACGCAGAAAAAATAATTGAAAGCGTACCAAAGGACCAGCCGATCATTTTTGCACCGGATAAAAACCTCGGCGCCTGGCTCAATAAAAAATCAGGAAGGAATATGTTGTTGTGGAACGGGGCCTGTATGGTACACGAGATCTTCAGCCTTGAAAAAATAACCAGGTTAAAGATCCGCCACCCGAAAGCAAAACTGATCTCGCAACCTGAATGCGAAGATGCGATATTGCGTGTGTCGGATTATATAGGAAGTACCACGCAGTTATTAAAATTCTCAGAATCGGATAGTGCCACAGAATATATTGTGGCCACTGAAACCGGCATCCTGCACCAGATGCAGCAGAACAGCCCGCACAAGACCTTTATACCGGCGCCACCTACCAACAGCTGCGCCTGCAATGATTGTCCCCACATGAAGCTGAATACCCTTGAGAAACTCTATTTATGCATGGAATATGAGCAGCCTGAAATTACGATGGATGAAACCTTGCGGTTGGCGGCGAAGAAACCGATGGATAGGATGATGGAGATTAGCAGGGCGGCGGGGTTGATAGGGTGATCAACAGGACGTGTTCGTAAATAAAATTAAACCTACCAAATTTATGAGCACCTGGAGACAAAAAGCAATTGATTGTTGCCCGGAATTAAAAAGGGATTTAGAACAACCGGATATTTCAATTTATTTGGTATTCTCCGAATTATTACCCGTTACAATTGAAGCTCATAACGAAAATAATACCGAAAGATTACAAAAGATATATGGTTTTGCGGAATGGTGTTTCGGACAAAAAGAGAAAGACCTATGGAACGCTGCCGGAGTTTCGTTTTATGAACATCTTGCCGATGATCAAGTCACAAGGCAGGCAATTCCTAAATGGATCAAGTGGGATATTTATAAAGATATAAGAGGACTTCTTGCATTAAGACTTAACGAAGTTGAACTCTTAAAATTGGATAAAGAATATTCGTAAATTACTCGTGAATTAAAATCTGTCGCACGCAATTTGTGTAAACCCCTTGGTCCGTGCATCATGCTGGTAGATTGCTATAGAGCAAGACCTTACTTTTCTTTATGCGAAAAATGATCAAAATATTATTTTCTGTTTTATTGATTTGCTTTTTCAAAAAGGCCAAAGCACACGAGAACTTATTTCCGGTCAACTCCGACACACTTAAGAGACCAACTGCTGTAAACTTTCACAACCAATACCTAGAAAAAACGATACAAAAGATCAAGAGTTTTAAACTGTGCCCGATCTGCCACCAAAGCACGGATGTTATACCGGTCCTTTATGGTTACCCAACCGTTCAAATGGGGCTTCGTCAGGCAAGGGGGGAAATAATTATTGGCGGGTGCATACCCGATCAAAAGCGAATCGCTTACTGCAGGAAAGATAAATACTACTTTTAGTTCTGCGCAGAACATGCCAATACAGCGTCAACTCTTTTGTATATTCATCATCGAAATAATAACTAAAAGAAGGTTATCATGTCGCAACCGGTTATATCAGTAATGCTGGCGGTGCCCGACACACCCGCGGCCATTGTGTGGTACAAGAAAGCACTCGGCGCTACTGAATTGTGGAACTTTGGATCTGTTGCGGGTTTAGAAATAGCAGGGGCAGCTTTCTTCATTGGAGAGCCTGCCAACAACGGGTGGGAAAGTCCTCTCAAATTAGGTATGGCATCTGCCAAGGTTGAGGTTTTCTGCGATGACCCCGACATATTCATTGCACAGGCTGTACAAGCGGGCGCAAATGGGAGTTTAGACAAGATCAGGGATCATGAAACACCCTGGGGAATACATAGACAAGGTGGTTTTATTGACCCATTCGGGCATATCTGGCTCGTTGGTGACAGGTCGCCCCTGAAAGTTTTCCGTTGATACGATCGCATGGATCACGAATACAATAACCTAAGATGATTTTTATTACACAACTGATTTACATTTTAGACGGCCAGCAAGCAATCTTCGATCAGTTTGAAGCTATTGCCATCCCGGCAATTTCAAAATACAACGGAAACCTGTTGCTCCGTATGCGGCCTGGCGAAAATAGTTATATAGAAAGTAATATTGAAAAGCCCTACGAAATACATCTTGTAGAATTTGAAACAGATACTGATTTCGAAAATTTTATGCGGGATGAAGAGCGAAAAAGATTTCTGCACTTGAAAGAGCAATCAATTAGATCGGTTTTACTCATTAAAGGGGTGAAGTTATGATCATGCTGATACAATGATATTTAGGAAAAAGAAAATTCATTTCACCGTTATTGACGCCGTTTCTAACCATGCAAAAGCAAACACCCAATAAAAGTTTTTACCTGTTTGGAATTTTATTCATCGGCCTCAGTATTATTGCATCTTTAGTACAGTGGTTCATTCAATCGGGACTTCAATCACAGATCTATTTTCGCCAATCCATTATTCCCTGGTTTTTTCTGGTAACAACAATATCCATTGCAACGATGTGGATGTTATTGAAATATTGCCGGTATAAAAAATATAGGTCCGCATACGCATTCCTTGTTCTTGTCATGATAGCATTCCTTAGTTCCTATTTTGTTTTTTACAAGATACTTGTAGCAAAGGGTTGGGAAGGACTATATCCTGTTGTCTTTATTATATTGGCGGTTGCCACTATATGCTACTCTGCCAGCCTTATCTTTTCGCGTGCGTCAGAAAGAAAATGGTTAAAAGCAGCTGGTGTTTTTGGTATGATCATTCAACTTACTGAAGTAGCTCTCACCGTATGGCGTATGAACGGAACACATATTCAGCCAATATTTGTTTTGGTTGATATTCAACATTGGATATCATTAGCCAATGCCCTGGTGCCTGTTTTAATGATCGTGAATTTCAATGAAGAACTAAAAGAATTGCCCGCAGGAAATGAGGCAACAGCGCTGCGGCCGTCTTTGAAATTCATATTGGGCGGAACAGCAATATTGCTTATCGCTGGTATATATATTTTCGGACAGAATTTAGCTGAAAAAAAAGAAGTGCTACCGGCCAAAGTAAACGAGGTAAATGAAGGCGACAGGTACGCAGCAGCGCTGTTTACGGCAGGAACTTATGTGAACAAAAAGGGGGACACCATGCGTTACCGGTTTATGAAGCCGATAGACTATGACCAGAAAAAAGAATATCCTTTGGTTGTATGCCTCCATCATGGCGGAGCGCATGGCAATGATAATATCAAACAGGTTGCCGGCTCGGCACTCGCGCAAGTACTGGTAAACCCAGTGAACAGCAGGAAATATCCGGCCTTTATTTTTATTCCGCAATGCCCGCCGGGATATAACTGGGGCGGCGCACCCGGTGCTTCATCCGTAGAGGAAATCACTTTTGAAGCCATTGCTGCTTTTGAAAAAGAGTTCAAAACAGACATAAAACGATGTTATGTGAATGGTGAATCAATGGGTGGCTATGGCTCATGGCATTTTATATGCGTCCGCCCCCAAATGTTTGCAGCAGCAATACCTCTTTGCGGAGGAGAAGATCCCCGCCTCGCTGCAAACAGCATCAGCGTACCTGTTTGGGCCTTTCATGGCGCGAAAGACAAAAACGTACCGGTTAATTTTTCGCGTGACATGATCGCTGCGATCAAAAAAGCAGGCGGAAACCCGCGGTATACTGAGTATCCGGACCGGGACCATGGAATCTGGGATAAAGTAAAGGACGAACCTGGTTTATTTGATTGGCTTTTTGCACAGAAAAAGAAATAAACAAATAACCATCAAGAGGGTGCATTTCAAATTTTCGCCTCTCTCTGATTTATTTTAATCCTCTCTGTGTTCTATATCCTATGTGGTTCAATGTTTTTTACCACATAGAACAGTAGGAAACATAGGTTTTCACATAGGAGTCGCGAAAATTTGAAATGCACCCTTCAAGATGACCAGATCTATAATCCGTTAAATTTTTGTATATTTATTCAGACAAAAAATCATCTTATGAAATATTTATCCTCAATTTCAAGAAAAAAGGTATTGGCCATTTTTGTTGTCATTTCGCTGGTAAAGGGAAGTTTTGATTTTGTGAAAGGATTTAAAAAAGGATGGAATTCCGTACATACTCAACAAATCCAATCAACCCACCGGAACTAATAAGCGCATAAACACGAGATCTTTCCATAGCGGTCGGCAGAACAATGAAAGACCTGGATCATATAATCGATTTTTGGACAAAGGAGTTAGAGCGGTACACAATTATCCAGCTACGACTTAAACCTTCACCGCATAGCTGGTCGCTCGGCCAACTTTATATTCACCTGCTTAATGATACGAACTATTACATCGAACAGATAAAAATCTGTGTTTCAGCAGACCATAACAGCGCAGAAGAAATGGCGCCCGCAGCTAAGACAATGTTACTCAATAATGAATTTCCCGATGCGGTCATTGAGGGCGCGCCCTCAAATGCGCTGATACCACAGCCAGGTAATAAAGAACAGCTAAGTATTGGCCTGGTGAGATTAAAAGAGGAGATAAAAGAAGTTGAGCGTTTGATCTCTCAAACCCAATATAGAGGTAAAACCCAACACCCGGGGTTACAGTATTTTAGCGCGGAGGAATGGTATCGTTTTGCGGGCATGCATTTCAGGCATCACCTGAGGCAAAAGAAAAGAATAGATGATTTCCTGAAGAGTGCGTCAGCTCAATAACAGCATAGATGCAACATTCTTTTTTTTTAAAGTGTCAACCTGCTATGCGGAACACACTCGCCATTATTTTACTCCTGTTCACGCCGGCACTCTTTGGTCAAAAAGCAGAAAAACTATCGCTTGTCTTGC
>JAQBNJ010000434.1 GCA_028288645.1 Sediminibacterium sp. | reverse complement strand
CTCGACTCCAGCGCTTCGTGGTCGTAACAAATACTTCTGCGGCTTTTTGGGCTTTCTGCTGAACAGTCGTAAAAAATGTATTCGCCCGTTTTTTTATCAAAGCCAACAACATCGGGTTCGCCGCCGGTTTCTTCCATTTCATTGAGCGACCAAAGCTTTTCTGTATCAGCTTCCAGCTTTGCCTGTACGTTTGCCCATTCAATGCCTTTATGACGGCTTTTGTTTTTCTCAAAACGCTCTTTCAATGTACTGAGTAGTTGTTCATGCTGTGCGGGTGCAAGTTTCTTTTTTTGGCTATTGATCTTGCTCATAGGTTTATTTTATTTGTCGAATAGCCCCGATGCGTACAATGGCTATTCTTTGTTATGTTATTTTAATTGCGTTTCTAAATAGGCATTTAGTTTTTCAACATTTTGTTTCAAACCTTCATCTGCTTTAAAAACTTTTACTACTGTGTCAAATAATTCAGTTGTTTCAAATTCCATCGTCCATTCCATGAAGGTTTTTTTCTCACCAGGCTCAAACACAATGGTGGCCAGGTAATTTGGGTTGGAGTGTTGGAACACGATCTTTCTATGCGGAACAATTTCAATGAAGATGCTTTTATTCGGATAATTTTTCCCGTCAGGTCCGTGAATCGTTAAACGCCATTCACCGCCTGCTGTTAGGTTCATGGTATGGATCGTATTGGTAAATCCGTTTGGCGCCCACCAGTTGGCAATATGTACAGGGTTTGTCCATACTTCCCAAACCAATTCAATAGGTGCATCCAGCATTTTTGTGATACACAATTCCTTGCCATGGTCATTGTTTGTTTCTGTTTTCATTGTATTTTATTTATCAACTGAAATGATTTTTCTGTCTCCGGGCCTGGAATACCAGGATACACAAGTCAGGATCAGCAATAATATCGGCCCGAAAAATTCTTTCGCACTATCCCCAATAGCTAAATGAGAAAAGATAGCGCCGGACATAACAAAGAAAAACCCTGCATAGGCCCATTCTTTTAACAAAGGAAATTTAGGAATAAGTACGGCGATCACTCCTAAAAATTTCCAGATCCCGAGTATGGTAAGAAGATAAACAGGAAAGCCCAGGTGCGTAAAAAGAGCGACCTCCTCTTTTGTTTGTAACAATTGTACAAGCCCGGTTGAAACCATTCCTAATGAAAGCCAGGCTGTAGCGATCCAATAGATGATTTTGTTTCTTTTTGGCATACTATTTATTTTATATTTTTTACAATATCCTGCAACCTGTTATGTGCCATATTTATTCCTTGTGCAAAGGGTAGCTGCAGGATCTGGTCCCTGATTACTGCTGATCGATATACTACATGCATGGTGAGTTTACTGGTATCATCAGTAAGCTTTTCAAATTCCAGGAATTCCAGCTGAACCGCGAAGGGCGAATTCTCCATCTCAAATGTCCGCGTGATCTTGTGGTTGGGGCTAAACTCATGGATCACGCCATTGAATCCGTGTTTGTTTCCTTTAGGATCGGTTGTTTCAAATTGGTAACTGCCGTGCTTTTTGTTTTCGAGTTTCACCACTTTTGTTCCCATCCATTGCGCAACAATATCGGCGTCTGTATACGCTTTAAAAAGTAGTTCCAATGGCAGATCAAATTCCCTTGTGATCACCAGGTCCTGTTTGCCATCTTCTGCATTGATCTTTGTTTTTCGTTCCATCTGGTCTATTTTTTTGTCTTGTATTTTTTCATGATGGTTTCCAGTTTATTAAACCTGTCATCCCACATGATCCGGAATGGTTCAATGAAATCGGCTACTTCCTTCATATTTTTCGCATTGATAAGATAATAAATTTCCCTGCCGTTTTGCTCCTGTTTAAGCAAGGCACATTCGGTGAGTATCTGCAGGTGTTTTGAAACGGTGGGTCTTGCGGTATCAAAGTTTGAAGCGATCGCACCCGCTGTCATGGATTGCGAAGCAACCAACAGAAGTATGGCCCTTCTTGTCGGGTCGGCTATGGCTTGAAAAACATCTCTTCTTAAATTCATTGCGTAGCTATTTGACTACAAATATATGTGTAGCTATTTAACTACGCAAATTTTTTTTGATTTTTTTTTTGAGATGTTATCCGCAACGAAATCTGTGACAATAGCGATGGCGGGGGTGCAATTCAAATTTTCGCTGATTTGAACCACATAGGAGTCACAACTTGTCCCGCCAAAGGCGTGGATAGAAAACATAGGATTTCACATAGAAGAACTATTTGTTACAACTATGTGCCTATGTTCCTATTGTGGTTCAAAAAAACAAACAAACACGATCCGAAAATTTGAAATATACCCGATGGCGGTTACAGTTGTCTTTTCGTGTATATTTATTAAGCTTGCGATAAAATTCGGATGCTGATCTTCAAACCTATACGAATAACAATCTTTATAACAGATATATGTATTCACGAATCTTAAAAATAACAGGAAAGAAAAATAGTATTCTCATTCTCCTCATATGTCTTTCCATCATAGCCATATCTGCTACAAGCCGGCAGGATGACAAGCCTGTTAACCTGAAAGTTCTTCCAAAAGATATCGGGGAAAAAGAATTGAATAAGATCATGGTGGAGGATTGTGGCGATGGCTTAGGCGTGACCTGCGATTACTGCCATGTAGAAAACAAAGCGATAAAGAAATTCGACTATGCAAGCGATGCCAAATCAGAAAAAGATACTGCACGTTCTATGATGCGCATGACGCTCGAATTGAACAAAAAATATTTTGGACAAAACCAGCCGGTAATTGGAGACACAACCATGCTCATTACCTGCTACACCTGCCACCATGGGTTTCCGGTACCGAAAGAGAGGAAATGAGGTATTAGGGGTTAGCTGTTAGGAATTAGCAGGGAAATCTCTTTATCAAATGAATGGCACGCTAGTAGCTAAGACCTAACGGCTAACAAACTATTTTTGCCCTATGCAACCCATCAAAAACATCATATTCGACCTTGGCGGCGTATTAATGGATATTGATTTTGGCCTTACGCACAAAGCATTCGAGGATTTGGGCGTTCATGATTTTGCAAAATTGTATAACCAATACAGCGCTGATACTTTTTTTTCCGATTTTGAGAAAGGGAAAAT
>JAQBNJ010000244.1 GCA_028288645.1 Sediminibacterium sp. | reverse complement strand
GGTACTTGACCCACAGCAACTGCAGGATAAATTACAAAAAGGCGGAATTAGTGTAGACACGTTGATTGCAAGGATCTTCAGGAACGAACCCGCAGATTCAAAAGAAAGAATGCATTTCAACGGAATGAAAGACAGCGCCGGTATTAATTGGGGCAATAAGTTTTTTGTGTTTGGAACCCAGAAAAGCAACCCCGATAAGACCAATGCAAGTGTGTTCAGTGTGCTATGCGGTTTAAAAGATCCGGCAAAATTTGAAGCCTTTATCAAAAAACAGGATGGGCACAAAAACGATACGGTCAGAAAAGAAAAAGATTACAGCTATCTCATAACCGGTGAAGGAACTCTTATGCTGGCATGGAACGACGAACAGGCAATCGTAACAATGTACAACCACATGCTGAAACCCGTGTATGATACGGTAGCAATGACTTTCAAAAGACCTCCACATGCCGACACAGAAGGGGAAATGAAACGCGAAGTAGCTCAATACTTCACGCAGAAAGTGAGTGAGTCGCTGGCTGATGTAA
Source organism: Sediminibacterium sp. (assembly GCA_028288645.1). Lineage (GTDB taxonomy): Bacteria > Bacteroidota > Bacteroidia > Chitinophagales > Chitinophagaceae > Sediminibacterium. Next base: position 2,074 of record JAQBNJ010000244.1, on the reverse strand, counting down.
AGATCTTCACCGACATGTTCAAAGACAAAGCTGATGGTTATGTATTTACCAGCACGAACGCTTCTTTAGGAGCCCTTAGTATGCTGCCCATTCAACCTCCCAAACTCGAGGAGTTTGTAAAAGACAATTTTTCCACCGCCACTTTAAGTTTTGAAGATGGAAAAATCATTGCCAAATCAACCATGTATACCAATAAATTACTGGGTAGTGTATTAAAACAATATGCAGGCCCAACCGTGGATCTTTCAATGATCGAGAATTATCCGTCGCAGAATATCAATGGAATTATACTGGCTGCATTTAATCCGGAGATATTTGGCGGTATCATGAAACAACTGGAAGTAGAAGGCCTTGCTAACACTGCGCTTGAGAAAGCCGGTTTAAGCACGCAGGATCTTTATAAATCCCTAAAAGGAACCATTGCAGTAATCGTATCTGACCTGGGTATGCCAGATATGTCGCCGCCGGAGCCTCAGACGAAACATGACGAGAAAAGTATGATCCATAAAAAATCGATCGGCAAGATGTTATTCAACGCCCCTGTTGGAGACAAAGCAAGTTTCTTTAAGGTGATGGATAAAGCGGTTGAACATGGTATGCTTGTTAAACATAACAATGTGTACAGCGCAGGCGGTATAGCTTCAGGAATGGGATTATTTATTCATGCAGATGAGAACAACCTGATCATATCCAGCGATTCAGTAACATACACACAGTATATGGCCAAAACCACCAAAGCGGCTATAAACCCGGAAGCGTTGGCTCGTTTCAAAGGAAAATCAACCGTCTTCTATTTTGATATTGCCAATACATTAAATGGCTTTATCAAAGATTCGACAGGTGCTTTTGGATACAATAATTCATTGAGGACCGCTAAACAAACTTTTAAAGATGTGATCGGCACCTCTGATAATTTTGATGGAAATAGTATTAAGGGAGTATTTGAAGTAAGAATGCAAAATGAAAAACAAAACAGCCTGGTAACATTAACCAGCCTGATCGCAGATATAGCACTTGACATGCGCCTACAGGCTAAAAAAGAAAAGGAATCTGAAGAGAAACTTTTTCCGGGTGGCGTTCCTGCCATTATCCGAACTAATTAATTCTTCTCAGAATATTTTAACAATAAAGTCCTGCAACGCGGGACTTTATTGTTTTGATTCATTGTATTTTCGGCTACTGCAATCAGCACATATGACAATTGAGCTTGATCACATCATTCCCATACCCTTGAAAGACCGTTTCTTACAGAGAAGTTCAGATGTATGGAATACTTCTGTTCAATTCAGCCAGGGAGAGTTCATAAAGATCAAAGCACCAAGCGGAACAGGTAAGACAACTCTTGTACATTTATTGTACAAACTACGTCGTGACTATGAAGGAACGATCATGATCAATGCAAGGTCCATTGCAGATTTAAGCGAAGATGAGCTTGCAGAATTGAGGCAAGATAAGATCAGTATTATTTTCCAGGATCTCCGTTTATTTCCCAACCTTACTGCAAGAGAGAACATTGAACTCAAACGGATATTGCATACTCCATTTTATGATGAAGATGTTATAGATAAGATGTCTGAAATATTGGGAATATCCCATGTACTGGAACAAAAGGCCGGCCTTTGCAGCTATGGTGAGCAACAACGTATTGCTATCGCTCGGGCATTGATACAACCATTCGAATTGCTGATCATGGATGAGCCATTTAGCCACCTGGATATAGGTAATACGCAAAGAGCCGCAGCCCTGATAGAGGCGGAATGCAGGAAAAGAAAGGCGGGCCTCATTATTACAGATCTTGATGAGGATAATAATTTTATTTACAACAGGCATTTGATATTGTAAAATAGAACAGTGACCAATGAAAGGATTACATTCTTTATTAAAAAAACTTATCCGTTCAGGTGCAGGCCGTAAGAGATTTTTTATGGCGGTGATCGGCTTGTCTGTTGCTATGCTATTGATATTAACTGCGGTACAGATCCAGGCTGACTACAATGATCTTTTGCATAGCAAAAGAAACCAGGACAGCGTGGCGAACTTTCTTGTACTAAATAAAACTTTGAATGACCAGAAC
>JAQBNJ010000186.1 GCA_028288645.1 Sediminibacterium sp. | reverse complement strand
CTGGAAAGAAAATGTATTTGATTTTGTAACAGCCTACCCGGATTATGACGTGAAAGAATTGGTGCGTTATGCAAAATCAAAAGGCGTTTCGATGATCATGCACAATGAAACATCCGGTTCTGCAACCAATTACGAAAGAAGGCTGGATACTGCGTATCGTTTTATGAATAAGTTTGGTTTTCCCTCGGTGAAGACCGGTTATGTTGGGAAGATCATCCCGCGTGGCGAACACCATGATGGGCAATGGATGGTAGCACATTACGAACGCGTGGCGCAAAAAGCATTGGATCATCATGTTACCGTTGATATGCATGAGTCGGTGAGGCCAACGGGGTTGCATCGTACTTATCCGAACTGGGTCGCCAACGAAGCGGCGCGTGGTAATGAATTCAATGCTTTCACTGATGATGGCAATCCACCGGAGCATGAAACGATCCTCCCCTTCACACGGCTGATGGGTGGCCCGATGGACTATACACCGGGGATATTTAAGATCAAAGGCTATGCATCGTATGCACCCGCAAGACAATTGCATACCACACTTGCAAAACAATTGGCGCTCTACATCACCATGTATAGCCCGCTACAAATGGCCGCTGACATTCCAAAAAATTACGAGGCACATATGGATGCCTTTCAATTCATCAAAGACGTGGCGGTGGATTGGGACGATACAAAAATTCTTGAGGCAGAACCCGGCGACTACATCACTATTGCAAGAAAAGCGAAAGGAAAAGATAGCTGGTTCCTCGGCGGCATTACGGATGAACATGGACGCAGTACTGATATTAGTCTAAGCTTTCTTGACAAAGGGAAAAAATACATAGCCACTATTTATGCGGATGCAGACAACGCAGATGTGAACGGAAATCCCGAAGCTTACAAGATCACTAAACAAACCGTTGATGCAAACAGCAGCCTGCACCTGGTATTGGCGAATGGTGGCGGGGTTGCAGTGAGTTTTGTATTGGTGAAATAATAACTGTTTATGCAGGCTATTAGGCTACCTTGAAGGGATTATGAATAAAACCGGCCCTATCGTTATTATAGAAGATGATATAGAAGACCAGGAGATGCTGGAAGAGATCTTTAAAAAAATCGGTTGCAAAAACCAGATCGTTTATTTTGAAGACGGCAATAAAGCACTGGACTATCTCAATCAAACGGATATCTCGCCTTTTTTAATTCTTTCCGATATCAATATGCCTAAGATCAATGGGTTCGAACTGAGAAGCAAGGTTTTTACCAATGAACAATTACACATTAAATGTATCCCCTACCTTTTTTTTACAACTGCTGCCAATAAAAAATCAGTTATTGATGCGTATTCCCTTTCTGTACAGGGCTTTTTTAAAAAGCCGGATACGATGGAAGGGTTGGAGAAAACAATAAAAAAAATAGTGGAATATTGGATGGAATGCATTGCACCAAATGAGTATGAATAATTTGCCCGCTGTAGCAAAACCCATAAAAGCAATATTTGATTAAATTTTGTAACTTCCTGTAAGCCTAACACAATAAACGCTTGCTTATGAACTCCAGGAAAAAATTTATTCAGCAATCTTCTCTTTTGATCGGTGGTGGTTTGCTAACCTCAGCCATAAATAATAAAGCATTCTCAATTTTTAAGAACCGCATCTCGCCTGCCGATCAATTGAACATCGGCGCCATCGGTATCAACGGCATGGGCTGGTCGAATGTAAACGCAGCTTTAAAAATACCCGGAGTAAACCTCGTGGCAGTTTGTGATATAGATGCCAACGTGATCCAGAAAAGGATCAAGGAATTATCAGATAAAAATTATGATGTTTCTAAAATAAAAAAGTATTCAGACTACAGGCAATTGTTGGATCAGAAAGACATTGATGCCGTAATTATCGGCACACCCGATCACTGGCATGCATTGATCATGATACATGCCTGCCAGGCCGGCAAAGATGTATATGTTGAAAAACCGGTAGGCAATTCCATTGTAGAATGCCGCGCGATGATCGCTGCACAACAGCGTTATAACAAAGTAGTACAGGCTGGACAATGGCAACGCAGCCAGCAACATTTTAAAGACGCGGTTGATTTTGTGCAGAGCGGAAAACTTGGAAATATCCGCACCGTAAAAGTATGGTGCTACCAGGGATGGATGCGCCCCAAACCTATTGTGCCGGATTCGGCTCCGCCTCCGGGAGTGGATTATAAACAATGGCTTGGCCCTGCCAGGTTGCGGCCATTTAACGCAAGCCGTTTTCATTTTGACTTTCGCTGGTTCTGGGATTATGCGGGCGGATTGATGACCGACTGGGGCGTGCATCTACTCGACTATGCATTGATTGGAATGAAAGCCGATCTCCCCAAAACCATCGATGGCCTCGGAGGAAAATTTGCTTACCCTGAACTCTATGAAGAAACACCCGATACACTTACCACCATGTACGAATTTGATGGATTTAACCTTGTATGGGATTCTGCAATGGGTATTGATAACGGTTCTTATGGCCGCGATCATGGTATCGCCTACATCGGCAACAACGGAACACTTATTTTAAACCGCGGAGGCTGGGAAGTGATAGAAGAAAAACAAAGCAAGAGCAAAGTAAGCATGCCTCTACAAAAATCATCAGATAACGGGCTGGATAAACATTGGGTGAATTTTGTAAACGTGGTTAAGTCGCGCAAAACCGAGGACCTGCATTGTTCCATACAGGCAGGAGCGCATGTGGCAACCGTGGCGCAGATGGGAAATATCTCTTTCCGTTCAGGTAAAAAACTAGCCTGGGACAGAACCAAAGCGGCATTTACAGACAAGGCAGTGAATGATGCATATTTGATGAAGGAATATCACAATGGGTATTCACTACCAAAAATTTAATGGGTCAAAGTTCTATTGCTAAAAGTTCATTGCCCAGTTTGTGAAGAGCGGATTCTATTTTTTTTTTGGCCTGGGTTAATCTTGTTTTTTTAAGTCCGGAAGAATAATGTTGGATCTGTCTTTGGTTGATTCCGGTGATCCGTTCGAGTCCGGCTTTGGTAAATATGCCTTTGTAGTATTTTAAGAGACTTAAGACTGCCAGAGACAAGGCCACAAATAAGTAGATAACTGTTTGTGGCTTTTCTTTTCATTCATTCAGCTATCTTTGCACGTATTGAAAACACTGGCGTATATATTATCATTCTATGTGCTGTTCTGCGCCATCGCGCCTTGTTATTTGTTCGATAAATGCGAGGAAACAGAACAATATAAAGATGCATCGGGATCAAACCCGGTAAAGGATTGTAATACCTGTTCTCCTTTTTCAACCTGTGCATCCTGCCATGGTTTTACATTCAAACAGGAGGCTGTTTTAGTCCTTACCTCATCAACAAATTCAAAAATTGTTTATAGCCGCTATTCCTTTTCTTCAAAAACGGGTTACCTGCATTCTTTTTTCCAGCCCCCGCGGATGGCTTAATACATCGATCAGTAAACAATTGTTTTAATTCTTAATCTTACTATGAAGCATATACTTTTCATGTGTATGTTGATGCTTGTCATTACCAGTGTTCAAGCTCAGCACACCATTCAACTTTCTATAAAAGGCGGGGAAGAAAAACTGCCGCTTGCCGGTGCATCTGCAAGGATCGGGCCGCTGCACAAAACGGCTGTGGCAGACAGCACGGGCCTGGTGGTCTTTTCAAATATTCCTGCGGGTAATTATAAGATCACTATCTCTTATGTGGGGATGAAAGAACTGGATATAACAGTGCAGTCGCCACAACCTGGTAACGGGCCAATGCAATTATTACTGGAAGAGGAAGAGCATGAAGAAGAAGTGATCATTACAGCTACCCGAACCAGCCGCAGCATCGGCGATATATCCACACGTGTTGAAACGATCTCGGGTGAAGAACTTACTGAAAAAGGAAATATGAAACCCGGTGATATAAGAATGTTGCTGAATGAAAGCACCGGTATTCAAACACAACAAACCTCCGCTACCTCTTATAATTCAAGTATACGTATACAAGGTCTCGATGGAAGATACACGCAAATATTGCGCGATGGATTTCCTTTATACGCGGGATTTTCAGGGGGATTGAGTTTAATGCAGGTGGCGCCACTCGATCTGAAACAGATTGAAGTGATCAAAGGATCCTCTTCTACTTTGTATGGTGGCGGAGCGATTGCGGGCTTAGTGAATCTTGTTTCTAAAACACCGACAGCAAAAAGAGAATTGAGTTTTCTTGCTAATGGAACATCTGCAGGCGGACTTGACCTGAGCAGTTTTTACAGCCAGAAATTCAATAAAATTGGCCTCACTGTTTTTGGTTCGGCGAATTCGGGAAAAGCATTTGATCCTGCAGGCATCGGGTTGACGGCCATTCCGGAATTTGAGCGGTATACGATCAACCCGCGTTTGTTTTTCTATGGCGAAAGAACCTCCGCTAATATCGGCATCAGTTATATCACAGAGAAACGCATCGGCGGCAGTGTAGATCTTATCAGGAACGGAACCACCGGTTATTTTGAAAAAAATAATACCGGTCGTTTTACAACGCAGGCGCAGGTAACACATCAGCTGAATGATCATTCACAATTAAATTTTAAAATCAGTTACAGTTTGTTCGATCGGTTGATACAGGTGCCAACCTACACTTTCCAGGGAGCACAACACTCACTGTTTTCAGAAGCAACCTATAGTTCACAATATGAGAAAACACAATGGGTGATCGGTGCCAATTTCCTGTCTGATGATCTTCATGAAGAAAAACAGACGGTGAATCCATTACGTGATTATCAGTACAGCACGATTGGTTTATTCATTCAGAATACCTGGTCGCCCACAAAAAATTTCAGCCTCGAAACCGGTTTACGTGGTGATCATACACAACCCTTTGGATTCGATCTCCTGCCAAGGATCTCGATCATGTTGAAACCCGCACCACAACTTACTTTACGGGCCGGTGGCGGGCTGGGTTATAAAATCCCGACAGTATTTAATGAAGAAGCAGAAAAAACACAGTTCCGCAATATTTTACCTATCGACGAAAATAAAACCGCCAATGAAAGATCTGCCGGAGTAAATTTTGATATCAATTACCGCACAAAGATTGGGCGTGTTGGTTTTACCATTAATCAATTGTTCTTTTATACAAGATTAAATAAGCCGTTAGTTTTATCAAGCGTTGGAAGCAATTACCAGTTCATAAATGCAACAGGACATATTGATACAAAAGGAACAGAAACCAATCTTCGCTTTGTGTATGATAACTTCAAATTATTTATCGGGTATACCTACGCCGGGGTGAATACACATTTTAATGATCTGCGCTCATGGCTGCCGTTGACAGCCCGCCATCGTTTGAACAATGTGTTGATGTATGAGCAGGAAGGAAAATTAAAGATCGGGTTCGAAGCTTATTTCTTTAGTCCGCAAAAATTAAATGATGGTAATATCGGGAGATCGTATTGGACATTTGGTTTGATGGGTGAGAAGGCCTGGAAGCATTTTTCCATCTTTATCAATTTTGAGAATTTTACGGATACAAGGCAAACAAAATTTGACACGATCTATACAGGCTCCATTAATAATCCAATCTTCAGAGATATTTATGCGCCGGTAGATGGGTTTGTGGTGAATGGAGGAATCAAAATATTTTAATAACCATTCCCGTTTGTGTTATTGCATAAAACAGCCGGAGTTATTTAGCTCCGGCTGTATATTGGCTATTCGTTGTTTATTTTAAAGTAATGGTTCCAATGGTTGTTGCAGCTCCTGTTATAACAATAACATTGGTGACTGTTGTGTCTTTATACACGCCGCTGGTAGCATGGAAAGCCACTTTATAGGTTGCAGCAGGAATACCTCTCAACATATAAGCACCTGTTGTCGGGTCCGCAGGGGTAGACGAGATCGTGTCAGAAACATTAGCAATGGCATAAACCCATGCTTTGGCATCAAGAGGCAATACTGCACCTTTTATCGCTCCCGATTCAGCCTGCGTAAAGGTCCTGATCACAGGTTTCAGGATGTACGTACCTGCACCGGTTTGAACAATTGATCTTGCCGCATCAAAGTCGATCCATAAACGATAATCAACACCAGCGGTGAGATCTGCATTGATGTTTAGTTTAAGACCGGATTGTTGGGCCGAAGGTGTGGTTAATGGAAATAAAACACCACCGATCACAACACTGTTGTTTGTGCCAAGCACAAGTCTTATCTGGCTGATACGTCCCGCAGGCAATACGATTGTACCTAACAGTGTATCGAGGCCGTTTTTAAAATCAAGCAGGTTATAAACACCTTTTCTGCCGATATTTAATGACTGCCAGTCGTTTTCAGAAGCATCTGTTGATGCTTTCACCTGAACACTCTGGACATCGAGGTACACTTTGTCAAAACTTGCGGGTCCATCTACCAGGTAAACACTCATGGTTGCATTTCCGCCTGCATTTACACTTGAATCAGAATTCTTCGAGCAGGAAGCCCAGGTCAACATCGCACATGGGATGAGGAAAAAAAGTAACTTTTTCATTTTCATTGTTTATTTAGGATAATGGATAATTCTTACATCCATCATAATAAAAAAACCATGCCGCTAAAGCCTTGTTCCTGCCTGATACATAAGACTTTGCGGCTGCTTAGGATAGGAACAGCTTTAATTGAGAGTTTATGAAAGAAGTCATCCTTATTTTTTAACATTTATTTGGTTCTCATCGCGATAAGCCGGGAAAGTCAACACGTATTCCATTAACCATCCACATTCTCCAATAAATCAATCAGAGAAGTTTTTTTTCTTTCCTGCTGTTGCTCATCATCCGTTTTCTATGCTGCACTCCCCACTCACGCATTCCTTCGATGATCTTGTTGAGCGTCTGGCTGTATCTGGTAAGCGCATACTCAACGGTTACGGGTGATGTAGCGTATACGGTGCGTGTAACAAATTCGTTCAGTTCCAGTTCTTTCAATTCTTTGGAAAGGATCTTTGGTGTGATGTCGTTCAGTGAGCGTTGCAGGTCCTTGAACCGGCTCGGGCCGGCGCTAAGTGCAATAATGATCGGGAGCTTCCATTTACCACTCAGTACATAGAGCGTATCGCGAACGGCGCCGATGCTTTGTGTGCAGGCTTCAGGTGTGTGAACAGGTTGCTTCAATATCATACAGGAATAATTAAGCGCTATACAAAAGGATACCGGTATCTAAAAGGATAGTGGTATCCTTTGGATAGTAAAGGTAAGTAGCTTTGCTTTTTAAATCAAATAATTATGACACAAAAAACAAAGAACATCGTTGGCTGGACACTTACCGGCATACTCGCATTCGTTTTTATCAGCAGCGCATTTATGAAACTAACAGGTAGTGAAGAGGTAGTCAAAGGCGCAGCATCAATGGGTTTAACAGCGGGCGCCATGCAACTGATCGGCATAATAGAGATCGGTTCGATACTGCTGTTTATCTTTCCGCGTACAGGCTTGTTGGGCACATTACTTTTGGCGGCCTATCTCGGTGGTGCGATTGTTACACATCTTGAGCATGGGCAGCCGTTTATAGTGCCGGTAATTATTGAGGCGCTTGTGTGGATCACAGCAGTTATCCGTTTTCCTGAATTAAGATGGAGATTCATAGGGAAGGCTGTAGCCTAAGCACGTCCCACTTCATCAACAACATTAAAAAAGCCATTCCGCCGTGAGGGCTTTTTTGCTAAAGGGAGACGAAAAGAATAAAAATATAAATTACTTCTCCCTACGAGTCAGGTAATTATGATATCTTGATCATATTAAACATTTTATATGGCAAGCCCTAAAGACATATTAGTTTCAACAACCTCGTCTTTTGAAGGAATTCATATTAAGAAGTACATAAAACCCATCTCGGCGCATATTGTTGCTGGAACAAATTTATTTAGTGACTTTTTTGCTTCATTTACTGATGTATTTGGTGGGCGTTCCTCATCATATCAAAAACAGTTACGATCATTATATAACGAAGCCATTGAACGATTAAAGATTACCGCGTACGAAGTTGGTGCAAACTGTATAGTTGGATTAAAGATAGATATGGATGAAATATCCGGTAAAAACAAATCGATGTTTATGCTGACCGCTATCGGTACGGCTGTAGTTGTAGAAATGCCGGAGCAGCAACAAAAACGAGTCGTAACAGAGGGAAAATTCGAGAACATTGGTGTAGATAGAATTAATGCATTAAAAACAAAACGGGAAATTGTCGACAAAGCCAATTCACACACATTATCCTTAAATGAAGAAACTTGGAACTTTATAACAACTAATCAGGTTTTCGAAATATACGATTACATTCTAACTAATCTTAAAGAGGAACTAAAAACCTTCGACTTATCTTCAGAACAAATTCAAAAATTCCTATCGAACACAAAAATGTTTGTTGATGCTCTCCCTAGTGATAGAAAAGTATCGTTGATTTACAATTCAATTCTTGAGGAGAAGGATACTCGACTGCTTGACGTATTATTTTATTTAGTTAAAGAGCTGCAGTTGCTGGAACTAGAAATAGTTCAAAAAATGTTAACTGAAGAAAATTTTCAAATTCAAAAACGAGCGTTGCGATTACTCAAATATGATAAGCCATTTTATAATAAGGGGGATATCGAACAATTGGCAGCAATCGAAGAAATCATAAAGAGCAAATTTCCAGAACGCGGAACTCGTAGCATGAAGAAGCAACTACTCTCTTCGAAAGAGAAAGAAGTGTGGGCATGTGAATGTGGCAAGAGCAATGATATTGGAATGGTTTGTACTGGCTGCACTAAAGATATTTATGGTTTCTACAGCGGAGAGATGAATGCTCACGCAGCCCTCGAAACTATTGCTGACAAAACAAGCCTAATAAATGAATATCTGGTGTAACAAAATTTTGATCCTCAAAAATCCAGCGGCAGTAACGATGTGGCATTCGGAATGATATAAACCTTTCCATCCATCCCACCCAATATCAACCTGATAGGATGTTTGAATTGTGTTTCAGTTTCCACAAGGCTCTGCCTGCATACACCGCAGGGAGAAATGGGGCTGTTGTTACTGCCTTTCTCATTATAGTAACTGACAGCGATGGTTTCTACCGGCACGTTGGGATACACTGAAGATGCAGCGGATAGCAAAACTCTTTCTGCGCATATGCCAACAGGATAGATCGCATTTTCCTGGTTACTTCCTGCAATGGTTTTACCATTTGTTAGCCGTGCAAACGCACCTACATGAAAATGCGAATAAGGTGCGTAGGCAATTTTGGTTGCTTTTCTTGCTTCCCTCAGTAACAATGCATCTTCTTGGGAAAGTTGATCGATAGAGGTATATATGTCGTAGTCAAAACTGAATCTTTTGTGATCTACCGGTGACTTACCTGCAAAAGGTTTGTCCGCTGCCAGCAATGCGATAATTGTAAATAGCATGATGATATTGCGGTAAGTTGTTTTCATAGTTTCAGTTTAAGGTGAGGTAACCCAATCCTACTAATATACAAAATTGAAAAGCTGGTAGCAAGTTTTTAGGGTGCATTTCAAATTTTCGCCTCTCTCCCTCTGATTTATTTTAATCCTCTATGTGTTATCCTATGTGTTCTATGTACTATGTGGTTCAAAGTTTTTTACCACATAGTACATAGAACACATAGGATAACACATAGGAGTCGCAAAAATTTGAAATGCATTCAGTTTTTATCTATAATTACCTGAAAGCATTGATATGCACTAATCAGTTTCGGGTAACAATATTTCTTTCCTCATTGCCTCCTCTTTATCAGTGGATTTTATATAGATTAGTAAAAAAAATAGCCATTGAAAATTTCCATTCTTTTAAGTTGCCTGCTTATTACCTCCCCGCTTCAATTGATTCTGGCACAGAAAAAAAGTTCTTCATTTCGGGTAGTTGTGCTGTATGAAAATGGAGGGCACCATGTTGCTTATTCCAAAGCTGCAAAATTATGGCTTGATAAACTTGCTGCCGACAGCAGTTTTTCTATTGATTATATTCAAAACACCGATTCAATTGATGATGTTTTTTTAGCATCGCATAAACTTTTTATTCAGCTGGACTATCCGCCATATGGATGGAAAGACAAGGCAGTACTGGCTTTCAAACGTTATATTACGGATGGTAAAGGCGCATGGATCGGATTTCACCATGCTACTTTATTAGGAGAGTTCGACGGTTTTCCTGTATGGCAATGGTTTTCTGCTTTCATGGGAGACATTCTTTATAAAAATTATATCCCAACATTTGCAACAGCAACAGTGAAAACGGAAAACAGTCATCACCCGGTCATGCAGCATGTTCCCGAAAATTTCATTATCGAAAAAGAAGAATGGTACACTTATAATAAAAGTCCGCGGCCTGATGTACAGGTAATTGCCAGTGTTGATGAATCAACTTACTCACCTTCTTCAGATATCAAAATGGGTGATCATCCTGTTATATGGAGCAATCTCCATTACAAGGCGCGAAACATGTATATCTTCATGGGGCATTCTCCCGATCTTTTTAATAATAACTATTATACAACCATTTTCCGCAACGCAATTTTTTGGGCAGCGGGCAAAAAATAAAAGAATGAAACCTGCTTTCCTGTTATTATTTACCGGAGTATGCTTTTTCGGTTTTTCGCAACCAGTTATATATGTAAACCAGGTTGGCTTCGATGCTTCGCTTCCAAAGATGGCAGTTATTGGTACAGATAAACATCTTCCGGAAAAAACAGTTTTTACATTAACTGATCTTTCATCAGGTAAGGCCGTATTTACTGCGCCTGTTGGCAAGCCACAAACAATTGCTGAATGGGCGCCTGGAAAATTCTTTTACCAGGCAGATTTCTCTTCTTTCAAAAAGCCTGGTAATTACAGGATATCTATGCAGGTTGGCAATCTTTCATATCAATCGTATGATTTTAAGATTGGTGAAAACGTGTTGGCTAAACTTACTATTCCATCTATTGCACATTATTATCGAAAGCAAAGGGCCAATACGCCCGAAGAATTGGCTGTTGATAATCATATAAAATTGTACGGCACTAACAAGCCAGTGAATGTAACCGGCGGATGGTGCGATGCATCGGGTGATGTAAGTAAGTATTTTTCCCACCTGGCCTATGCCAATTTTATGTCGCCACAGCAAACGCCTTTGGTTACATGGTCGTTGATTAATACTACAGAAGCCATTCCTGATAAACTTACTCAATGGAATATAAAAGACTCTATGGAGCAGGAAGCTTTTTGGGGCGCCGATTATATGATGCGTTGTCTTTCG
>JAQBNJ010000152.1 GCA_028288645.1 Sediminibacterium sp. | reverse complement strand
ACCGGTTGTATCAATGGTTTGAAGCTTCTCAACAAACGCCACCATTTTCTCCAGGTCGGTCCGGATGGATTCTTTTTCAGCATCATCAAAGCGTAGCCGGGCAAGGTGAGCCAGGTTGTCGACCATTTTAGAGTCAATGTTCATAGGCCGTAAAAATATTGAATATTGAACAAGGAATATTGATTGTTGAAGTAAAAAGCCCAAAATCATGCATCGATTGCAGGCAACTTCGGGGCAGAGCCCACTTCTACATTCATCATTCCTTGTTCAATATTCAATATTCGCAATATTCCCTACCTTCGATACAAATTAGTTGCATAACTAACTAATTTTACAAAAGCTTACATTTATGAAACGTTCTATCAGGAAAGTTGCTGTTTTAGGTAGTGGTGTAATGGGCTCGCGGATTGCCTGCCACTTTGCAGGGATCGGGGTACAGGTACTGTTGCTCGATATGGTTCCCAAAGGCGCCGAAGAAAGCACCAGACCCGCCGAACGCAACAAACTCGTGAACGATGCTTTGCAGGCCGCTATCAAAAGCAACCCCTCTCCTGTTTTTACAAAAGATGTGGTGAAACGCATTACTACGGGAAACTTTGACGATAACCTGAAAGATATCGCAGGCTGCGACTGGATCATAGAAGTGGTGGTAGAAAGGCTCGATATCAAACAACTGATCTATGAAAAAGTGGAGAAGTTCCGCAAGCCGGGTACGCTCATCACATCCAACACTTCCGGTATTCCCATTCATATGATGGCCGAAGGAAGAAGCGACGATTTCAAAAAACATTTCTGCGGCTCACACTTTTTTAACCCGCCGCGTTACCTGCGTTTGCTTGAAATTATTCCTACACCGCATACCGATCCGGAAGTGGTTGATTTTTTAATGCAGTATGGTGATCTCTATCTCGGTAAAACAACTGTATTGTGTAAAGACACACCTGCATTTATCGCCAACCGTATTGGCGTATTCAGCATCATGAGCATTTTTCATATCATGGAAAAACTCGGGCTGAGTATTGATGAAGTGGATGCATTGACGGGCCCCATTATCGGGCGCCCAAAATCAGCCACATTCAGAACGGCTGATGTGGTGGGGATTGATACATTGGTGAAAGTGGCAAAAGGCGTTGCTGACAATTGTCCGGATGATGAAGCAAAAGATATTTTTACCATTCCTTCATGGCTTGATAAAGTGGTTGCCAATAACTGGTTAGGTGATAAAACCGGGCAGGGCTTTTTCAAAAAAATAAAATCGGCCGAAGGCAAAGAGATCCTTACGCTGAATTTACAAACAATGGAATACGGCCCGCGTGTAAAACCAAAATTTGGAAGTATTGATGCCGCCAAACCGGTAGAAGATCTGAAGCAACGTATTAAAATGCTAAGTGCTTCTGCTGATAAAGCAGGTGAGTTCTACAGGTTGTTCCATTATTCTCTTTTCTCTTATATCTCGTATCGAATTCCGGAGATCAGTGATGAGATCTATCGCGTGGATGATGCAATGAAAGCCGGTTTTGGCTGGGAGATCGGCGCATTTGAAACATGGGATACCGTGGGCGTTGCAAAAACGGTTGGGGCTATGAAAGCCGCAGGTTATAAAGTGGCGGCTTGGATTGATGAAATGTTAGCAGGCGGAGCAACCAGTTTTTATAAAGTAGAGAATGGCAAACGTTTGTATTATGATGTTCCGACAAAGACCTACAAAGAATTGCCGGGAGGAGAAGCCTTCCTCATTTTAAATAATTACGCTGATAAATTGGTATGGAAGAACAGCGCCTGTAAATTATATGATATTGGCGATGGTGTGGCGGGTTTTGAATGGAGCAGTAAAATGAACAGCATCGGCGGTGAAGTACTGGAAGGATTGAACAAAGCCATCACCACGGCAGAAGAAAAATTCAAAGGATTGGTGATCGCGAATGAGGGACCGAATTTCAGCGCCGGCGCCAATGTGGGAATGATCTTTATGCTCGCCATCGAACAGGAATACGATGAACTCGATATGGCCATCCGCATGTTTCAGAATAGTATGATGCGTGTTCGGTATTCTTCCATCCCTGTGGTTACTGCGCCGCACGGGCTTTGTTTAGGCGGCGGATGTGAAATGAATTTACATGCTGATAAAATTTGTGCAGCTGCAGAAACTTATATTGGTCTTGTAGAATTGGGTGTTGGATTAATTCCCGGCGGTGGCGGCACCAAAGAATTTGCCTTACGCGCCGGTGATGAACTGCATGAAGATGAACCGGAAACAGTCACACTGAAAGACCGTTTCTTCTCCATCGCTACAGCAAAGGTTGCCACTTCTGCACAGGAAAGTTTTGATATGGGCATCATGCGAAAGGGTCATGATGAAGTGGTGATGAATATCGGCCGCCGCATCGCGGAAGCGAAAAAAAGCGTGATCGAATTATACGACCAGGGTTATTCAATGCCTGTGCAAAGAAAAGATGTGAAAGTAATGGGCCGTTTGGGATTAGGCGCCATGCTCGCCGGTATCAACGGTATGTGGCGCGCTAATTACGCAACGGACCATGATGCATTGGTAGCAAGAAAATTAGCGTACGTAATGTGCGGCGGGGACTTAAGTAGCCAAAGCTTAGTGAGCGAACAATATTTACTGGATCTTGAGAGAGAGGCTTTCTTAAGCTTATGCGGTGAGAAGAAAACATTGGAGAGGATACAGAGTGTTTTGAAAAGTGGAAGACCGATTAGGAATTAATAATTAAAAGTTAATAGTTAATAATTGGAATGCAGCAGTCGCTTTCATTATTAACTATTAATTTTTAACTATTAACTAATTCACGCCATATCAAACTT
Organism: Sediminibacterium sp.; assembly: GCA_028288645.1. Classification (GTDB taxonomy): domain Bacteria; phylum Bacteroidota; class Bacteroidia; order Chitinophagales; family Chitinophagaceae; genus Sediminibacterium. The sequence goes on along the minus strand of JAQBNJ010000152.1, from coordinate 264 downwards.
CAACCTGAAATAATTCGTCTTCCCTTTTACAAAAGTGTAATACAATTCACCTCCCATATCTTCCATCAATTGTTTGTATATCGATAACAAAACATCCTGTTGTGCAGATATAGCATGGTACACATTGGTGATCCGGTATTTCTGAAAATAATCCTGCGGCCCTTTTACAAACGAAGTTTCAGGCTGGCTGATCGCTTCGATAACGCATTTGCCATCACTATCTGTCACATACACACTAACGGTTGATCTTTTGTCAATCGCTTC
>JAQBNJ010000151.1 GCA_028288645.1 Sediminibacterium sp. | reverse complement strand
TTCCAGTTTCCGAACCAATCTTCCCAACCCGTGTTCCATCCTTCCACCAATACACCCTGGATATTATTGGCCGCAGCAAAATCAATATACTTTTTTACGTTAGCTGTATTGGCGCTGTGTTTGCCGTTGGGAATTAATTTTCCGTTTGACAAACTATCCGGGAAATCGGAATAGTTCCAGGTACCCACTCCAGTCTGCATCTCCCACCAAACGCCCACAAATTTCATGGGTTTGATCCATGCCGTATTGGTTGTTTTGGCAGGATCATTCAGGTTCAATATCATTTTTGATGAAAGGATATCGGTTGCCTTATCACTCACAATAATCGTTCGCCATGGAGTATGCGATGGTGCATGTAAATACGCTTTGTTGCCATATGCATCCGGAACAAGGCTGCTGGTCAGGTGATAATTTTTCTGATTCACTTTTAATTGCATGGCCGGGTAATTAACCAATGCAGCTTCATGTATATTGATATAAAGCCCGTTTTGCGAACGCATCATTAACGGTGTCTGTACTGTATTTGCATCCGGCGCTATACGCACCGCGATGGAAGTACTTTTAGCAACCATCGCGCGATTATCAATCTCACTGAGTTTGGTGGTTGAATAAGGATATTCATTCGAATCATAATCCCCCGGTATCCAGAATGTTTTGTGGTCGCCGGTAAGATTGAATTGAGTTAGCTCATTAGCTACAATAAAATATTTCAATCCCGGCTGGTTGGGAAATTCATAGCGAAATCCAACACCATCTTCAAACACTTTAAAAACAATATCAAGTAAAAGGTTGCTTGTTTTTTGTTTCAGGTGCACAGCTAACTGCTGGTAGTGGTTGCGGATATTTTTTACTTCGCCCCAAACAGGTTGCCATGTTTCATCAACTGATTTGGTTTCTGTTTTGGTTACTTCAAAACCTGTGTGCAGGTCTTTATCATCGGTTAACACAAAACCGAGTTCAGACGAAGAAACCACAGCCTGGTTCTTATAATACACCGAATACAAAGGCGTGCCTGATCCATTGATCAATACATTCAATTCAACATTGCCGAGCGCAATTTTGGAGATCTTTGTTTCCTGCGCGGAGATGGTCTGTAATGAAACGATCATACCCAGTACGATCATGATTTTTTTGAATAACATATGGCAGCATTGTAGGCTTTGAAACAGCCTGTTTAATTAATGTGTTAAATATACACAAATAACAAATATCTTCTATTTGTGGCTGGAATGATTGTTGCAAGAATCAGTTAAAATACCCTGTTATGTCGCAATACGCATTGTATACACGTTTCAGCGCCCATCCCGACAAGGGAGATGAGTTGCTCGGGATCCTGGTAAAGGCCAACCAGATCGTTTCGGCGGCTAAAGGATGCCGCCTCTACATCATAAATCATGAAACTGCCGATAAAGATATTTTCTGGGTCACCGAACTTTGGGATTCGCAGGAAGAACATGCGATTTCCCTGACACTCGATGGTTGTAAAGAACTGATCGTTGAAGCTTCGCATATACTTGCCGGTGAACCCAGGCAGATCGTCCTGGTGCCTGTTGCGGGGAAGGGAGTTGAAGCTTAGTTTGTAGCCTGTGATCTGTGGTTGGGTGACTGATATTTTTAACCACAAACAACAAACTACAAACAACAAACTATCTTTGCCTTTCATGGGACAAAAAAAACTCATCCGCTTCGAGGCGATCAAACATTTTCCGAATGTGTTGGAATACCCGCAGGATATGCGGGGTAAATGGAAGGAATTCTTTAAAAACGGATCAGCGCTTACATTAGAGTTGGCTTGCGGTAAAGGGGAGTACGCTATCGGCTTAGGCCGACTATATCCGGAAGGGAATTTTATCGGGATAGATATCAAAGGAAACCGCATCTGGCGCGGCGCAAAAACGGCGCTGGATGAAGGGTTGCCGAATATTGCTTTTGTACGTTCGCATATTGATAAGATCACTGATTATTTTATTCCCGGCGAAGTATCGGAAATATGGATCACTTTTCCTGATCCGCAATTGCGTGGATCAAGGGCAAAAAAAAGACTCACACATCCTAAGTTTCTCCGCCTGTATCAACAGGTGCTGAAAAAAAACGGTTTGATCCATTTAAAAACAGACAGCCCCGATCTTTACCAGTTCACTCTGGCAGTGATCCATTTATTTGAACTCGAACTGGTAGAACATACTGACCAGGTTTATGCGCAGGAAACAGTAAAGCCCGAGCTAATGATCAAAACGCATTACGAAGGACTCGACATTGCACAAAGCAACCGCATTCATTATATCTCTTTCAGGATCAACAAGGAGCTGCCAAAAGAAAAAGACGAAGTACTAAAACAATTATACAGTGAGCCAGGCATTGATTGAGGGAATTGATTTTTATCATGATGAGCACGGTTATATGGTGCTCACAGAAAAATACCATCTCGATAAAGGGCACTGTTGCGGGTTGGGTTGCAGGCATTGCCCCTACCACTACGAATCCGTTCCTGAGCCGCGGCGTTCTGAACTGATTGACGATAAAGAAAAGAGCGTTTTCACTTCATAGTTATTTTTTTTGCCACAGACGACACAGATTATCACAGAAATTGTTTGTGATAATCTGTATCGTCTGTGGCAATTTTATTTCTCTGTAGTAATAGCGTAAATTGTTGTACTAAAATCATTCAACTTGCCTCCAAAGAAAAAACCTACCGAAAAACCAAAAGCCGTTTTACCCAGCGGCAGAAAAGACAGTTCTTTTTTTGAACAGGTATATGATGTTGCCAGGCTCATACCACGCGGGCGTGTAACTTCTTATGGTGCCATAGCTGCCTACCTCGGAACCAAAATGAGTGCGCGCATGGTAGGCTGGGCCATGAACGGCGCTGTTCACCTTAAACCACCCGTACCCGCACACCGTGTTGTTAACCGCAATGGCATGCTATCAGGCAAAATGCATTTCGGCACACCCACCCGCATGGAAGAATTACTCAAAAAAGAAAAGATCAAAGTGGTGGATGATATTATCGTTGACTTTGAGAAAAAGTTTTGGGATCCGGCGGAAGAACTGGCCATTTAGAAAAGGATTTTGAGATTTTGAAATTGGGAAATTTTGAAATTGAATCAGGTGCCGACCCCGAAAGAAATTTCTCAATCTCCCAATTCCAAAATTTCAAAATTTACCTATAATAAGGGCTGATCATCAAATACACCACCGGCCCCGTAACCGCCACATAAAACCACAACGGCCAGGTAATTCTCGCCAATTTTTTATGTGCAGGAAAATCTGCGGTTAATGCGCGATAGGAAGTGAATAAGATAAATGGAAGGATCAATGCTGCAAGCAAAATATGCGTGCCGAGAATAAAATAATAAATGCCGCGGCTATTTGCTACCAATGCTTTCTCATCATCTGATATAAACCCATCATGATTTGCATCACCAAACTTTGCTTCGCCTGCAAGGAGATGGTGGGCAATATAAGAAACAAGAAATACGATGGACAATACCAATGCCGTCATCATTAGCCGTTTATGCAACAGGTAGTTCATCTTTTTAACCGCCACCAATGCCGCGATCAGCAATACAGCGATGGTTGAGTTGATGAATGCATTAATAGTTGCGAAGATGTGTACATTGAATCCGAGATCCACTTCTAATTTATACCTGCTGAGTAATATGATCGCGCTGAATACAACAACTGAAAAGATACTGATCAGCCATTTGGCTTTTTTGTCGTTTTTGGTAAGTGAGGGTTCTAACATGTTTTTATTTTTTTGCCACACCCGCTCGCTTGAGCTTTGCGGGCGAGGAATACACAGATTTACACAGATAATTTAGCCGTTTATCTTTCGGCGGCCTTTCATATATACCATAAAGAAAATAACGAGCACAACAATAATGAGCCATAACCAGCTCAGGTCGAGGATCTCGCTGAATACTGCACTTTTTTGTTTCTTGTCTTTTTCCAGCATCAGCAAACCGATATCCCTTGAGAGCTTTGAAAGGGAAACTGAATCAAGGCCATTGTACCAGCCACGCACCACATGTTCTTTATCGATCAATACAAAACGGCTGGTATGTACAAAATCGGGACTAATCGGTTCCTCGCTGAATTTATCAACGCGCAGTTCTTCAAACACAAATTTATAAATAGAGTCGCGGTTACCTGTTAACATCCACCAGTTATCATGATTCACACCATTGCGGTCTGCGTACTTTTTTAATACGGACACACTATCACGCTGCGGATCAACCGTAAACGACATAAACTGTACAATAGGCGTGTCTACTTTTTTGCGCAGGTCGCCTCCGCGTAGAAAAGATTGCTGCAGCTTACTCATATTTGCAGTAAGCCTCGGGCAGATGCTGCCGCAGCTCGTAAAAAAAAGATCTACCACCAGTATTTTACCCGGCTTATCATAAAAACTCACAGAGTCGCCCAGCTGGTTTTGCAAATGTATGTTGCCGGTCTTGTGCCAGATGCTGTCTGTTACTTCTCTACCGTTCACTACACGTGTAATAGTTGTATCCAGCAAATACCGCCGTGGCATATCCGCAGCGTTATCGCTAGCGTATTTTAAAATCAGGTAACAGGTCAGGGGAAGAAGCAGCGCTACTGCGAGTCCTAACAGGGATTTCTTGTTCATAAAATAGGGTGTTAGCCGTTAGGCATTAGCTATTAGCTTTAGATTGCTAACAGCTAATGCCTAATACCTAATAGCTGTTCTTACAAAAAAACCATCGCCCGAAAACGATGGTTAATAATATCCGGAGACGTACTCACAAGTATTCTTAATGTCCCGCTTTCTTTTCTTCTGGCTTTGTTTCTTCGTGCTTTTTTTCTTCTTCTTTGCCTTCGGATTTCGCACCGTGTTCTTCTTTCTGTTCCAC
>JAQBNJ010000136.1 GCA_028288645.1 Sediminibacterium sp. | reverse complement strand
TAAGCGCACGATTATAACCAAAAGGAATCTGTATCGGGAACTTGATAGCAAAACTCTGGCCTGCTTCCACCGTAAAGAACTGGGCAGGAAAAACATTCTGGAACCATCCATCTACCGATGTGTTACTCACAGGATCGATCAGCTCAAGCATTGCCTGTCCGGTAATTTCCTTATCGGTAAGGTTTACAATTTTGGTGCTGAACTCCATATTATCCCCTTCACGCATAAATCTCGGTGCATTAGGTTGTACCATTAATTTTTTCTGCGTGATGATCGTTGTGCTGTTAGTTCCGAATGCGAGGTCTTTTGTATGTGCGAGGCTCATCCATTTCCACTGCGTTAATGCTTCGGGCATCGTGAAACTGAAACTGTATTTGCCGGATGAATCAGAATATAGCTGCGGAAAGAAAAATGCAGTTTCATTAAAGTTCTTTCTGATCTGCACCGGCGGCTGCGCAGCTTTGGTGGTGATGACTATTACCCCGTTTGCTCCACTGCTTCCGTAGAGAGCTATTGCTTCCCCTGTCATTAAAACCTCGATCGAAGCAATACTGTTTGGGTCGATATCACTGATGGATGACACTTTTTTCCCATCAACTACATATAATGGTTGAGGCCCGCTACCCACAGACGCTGCTCCACGTATTTGTAAAGAGGAATTGGATTGACTATACACTTTATCCATATCACCACCAAAATTCGATGATGCCTCCATACCCATAGCAGGCATTTTTTTCATTAGATCTGTGACATAGGCGTCTGATGGATTTCCATTAAATGATTTGTAGTCACGGGCAGAAAAAGTGACAGTATCCGCTTTCCATTTTCTTATGTCACTATTCAGTATTTCAAATGCATTTACTGTTAAGCGGTCATAAGTTACCTGCGGTTGCGGCACGTAGTCTCTTCCAATGTTATTGTCCATCCCCTCCTGGAGAGTAAAATTATTAATGCCCTGGAATGGATACTGTGGTGAACCATAGTTCCCGATATTGGGTACGAACCAGTTATTGGGTTGTCCAAACTGGTCAAGCGACGCATCATACATACCTGTTAATAATTCCGCAGCTACTTTTTCACCTTTGTTGCCTTGTACGGTTACTGTCCATTTTTCGGCAGAACCCGGCTCTGCTTTATCACGGTAGCTTGTATAACTCACCTGTAATTTTTTATTGCTCCATGGTACATTCACATTAAACTGAACCGCATAGATCCTGTTATCAAAAACATAGGCTTCACTGATCATAACGCCGCCCCTGTCGTTTTCGGTCGGCGTGTATTGAATCGTTCTCAACCCGGCTTTCCTTAAATTGTATTCAAATGAATTTGTGCCTTGCTGTTTTCTTTCCGTTTTACTGATCACAAATACATTGTTGGCAGATGTGCCTGTTATAAAGGACGCGGTTTGCCCCGGCTCAGTGATCATACCCGTTGTATAATTAAACAGGTAGGACGGTATTGGTAGTTGATCTGTTTTCCTGTTAAACAACTGCACATATCTAACCTGTTTTACTTCTTCGCCATATTTGTCTTTGGCTGTGGCTTCTATTTTATAGTATCCTGCTGCAAGTGCGCCATCCGGAATATTGTATGCATCATTGTCTGCTGTGTTCACCATTGCCGTTAATACCGCTTTTCCTGTGGGCCATGTGAGATAATTACTTTCATTGGCATATTCATCAGTAGGAAAATAGCGGATGAATTCTTTTTCCGAATACACAAACTGGTCGGGTTGTTGCCAATATCTTTTTCTTACCAACCTCTGTGGTGCATTCAAAGGATATATCGTGAGCTGTACTTTGGCCGGTTCTTTTTCATTGGATAAATTGGTGGTGAGGATATCTATTTTTTTAAGACTATCTGTTTCTATCAATATGGGCGCATTTACCTGGAGTACCAATGAACTGAACCCGGTGGTAACCTTCGTGTTCGCAGTACGTGTTTCTCCATTGATATCTGTAACATTTGCAGATACAGTAAAATCAAATAGCGGGTCACCATCACGACTCATGATATCATCGGCTTCGGCTTTGAATTTGATCGTAAATTTCCCTTCTGCGTCAGTAACCAGTTCTCCATGACTGATCTCGCGGTTGGGCGAAGGCAATGGCCTTCTCCACCAGGGATCCTGGTAGCGTGCGTTGCGCATTACATTGTAGGTCACTTTGGCGCCAGAAATAAGATTGCCCGCATAGGCTTTGGCTGTTCCTGTAATAATGATCGTATCATTCAAACGATAAGCGCCTTTTACTGTTTCAAAACCTGCGCTGAAATTTGGCCGTTTATATTCTTCTACTGAAAAAGCTGTGCTGGAATTATTGAATCGTGCAGGCCCTTCAATCACAAATCTTCCTGTCAATCCATTTTGCGGAAGCACAAATTTCCCTGTGAAAGACCCGTAACTATTGAGCGCGAACTTTAATGAATCAATACGTTTCTGGTTAACATTTTTCAAATAGATCCAGCCGGAATCTTTGCCGGTAACAAGTTTGCTTAGTTTCGTTTTGAAATCGCGTGTTAGTGCAATGCCTTTGAAAAAAACGGTTTGCCCCGGCCGGTATATGGCACGGTCAGTAAAAAAGAAGATCCTGTTCTGTGTATTTTCTGCCTGCGAAATGATGGCATCACTCAGATCCTGCGGATCATCCGTATTATCGTAATAGGTATTGTAATCATTCTCTTTGAACAGCAAACGATCGCTTGCCGTATTGAACAGGTACCGGAAATTGCCATTCCGCACCGGATTGAACCTGAAGCGCCCGTTCTTATCAGTTATTTTAGCAATGGTATCGGTCACTGTTTTTTGGGTACGGCTAACATATTCCTGTTTCAGGATCGATACTTTTACATCAGGCATTGGTTTGCCATCTTCCCTGTTCAGCACAAAAAAATCATTTCCATCTCTTATGTAACTGATATTGGATACATAGAAGAATTGCAGGCATAATTTATCACTGGCTTCACCGAAAGAACCGCCTGTTGAACTGAGTAGTGCATATTCGCCAACAGGTAGCCCGTCTATTTTTATCTCGGTTGTATGCGACTGGTGATCATCGGTTTTCGGTAATGTTTGTGCAAATGTTTGGTAAGGCGTTATAGCCGTTACATTTTTCCAATAGTTAGCGCTATAAGGATTGTCGCGTATATCCTTTGCAGGGTCTATACGGATAATCCTTCCGAATAAGGTATCAACGTTGCGATACCTGACCAGGGCCCTGAAATCCTTTTTTATCACATTTACTTTTTCAGTTTGTGTATGCAGTTCCTTTCT